>QIGB01000012.1 GCA_003228815.1 Chlamydiota bacterium
AAAAAAGTTCAGGCTTGATTTTCAACCTGTAGTGTTAAATGTGTTAAACTTCGACACGGTTTCCATAGAGCAAGTCGGTGAACTTGGGCTAACCGCATTGTAATACACAAAAGTCGCATCAAACGCTTCAAAGACAAAATAAGGAAGAAAACCAAGAAGATGAGAGGCAGCAAAGTAACGGAAAGTATCCGGAAACAAATTATGCCGATCACAAGAGGTTGGTCCAATTATTTTGGATTAGCGGGAGAACGACAAGTATTCGAAAGTTTGGATGGGTGGATAAGACGCAAAATACGAGACATATGCTGGAGACAGTGGAAGAAGCCTCGTACTCGCTATAAACGGTTGACCGCACTTGGACTTAAAGAGAAAACGGCCAAGAAAACAGCATATAGTGGTAAGGGCCCATGGAGAATGGCACGAAGCCACGGCATGCACAAGGCGCTGTCGAATGGAACCATCGAAGCACTAGGGTACACTCCAATGGCACAGATGGTAGCTAGTGCTCTGTCATGATTAAAATTTAGGACGCAAACTAAAATCAATTTACCCTAAAATCAAAGACTGACAGGGCACTAGGTTAGAGTTTACATGAACCGCCGTATACGGGTCCCGTACGTACGGTGGTGTGAGAGGACGGGGGCCAGAAAGGCCCCCTCCTACTCGATTTTCATTCCAATCTTGGATCGATTTAGAAGTCAAACTTGACAGTGAGTGTCCAGCCTTGTGTATCCAAATCGCCACGTCTTTCATGGAAGACGTTTTCTCCAGTATTGTTAAAGCTATCAGATCCACTAGATGTGAACAAATCTCCAATACGGACTACTCTCCATAATTGGTTTTGATCCCAGAAGAGATGATGTTCCCAACCAAGTGAGATCATGAAGCCATATTGGCAATCACAGAACATTCCTTGCCATTGCAGGCCAAGGGCAAGATCTGCAACCCCGCGTGATGCGCGGAAGTTGTTTTTCGTCTCAGCAATCTTCACTTTGTTGTGAGGATTAGAAGCGAGCCGATTGGTCTCATCATGATCAACATCGAAGCGGCCATAAAGGATCGCCATGGCAAAGTTGCCATAGATTCCCCAGCCACATCCAAAGTTCCAAACGGTGTTCAAACCACCACGAAGACCTACGCCTTTGTAGTCGTTTTCTAAATCAACATCGTTATTGAAGGCTTCTTGGTCAGGCGTTGTATTTGTATTTGCTGACCAGCTGCCACCTTTGTGTTGGATGTTATAGCTCTGGTCAATGAAGGCAATTCGAATTCCTACAAAAGGTCTCATTGACATATATTTGCTTGTCCAGAATGAACGGCCAAGTTCAAGGTCTACAAGGTTTAGCTTGAGTTTCCATTGTGTCTCAATATCTGTAGCAAACAAAACGCCACCTTGAAGAGGTGCATATGCTGACCAGAGAGGGAGAAGAGCGGCATTATCATCTGCTTCTCTTTCTACATGGGTGCTGGCTCTTCCTTGATACCAAGTCCAGAGAACACCAAAGTCCCATCCATCACAAGGGGAACAATAGCCGATTCCAGCTTTGAAGCCCCAATCCCATTTAAAGTTAGGATTTTCGAACTCAGAATCGATTAAGGTGTTTAAGATGCCTGTATCAATAGTACCGGTTACACCAGTAGGCGCTTTGACATGGTTGTCAATCGCGTACTCCATCCCATCTTGATGAGAATTCCAATAGAATCCTGCAACTGTGAAGGTGATATCACCATTACATGTCTTAGGACATGTTGGCGCATTCACGCCATAATTTTCTGGCCCGAGGCAGTAGCAATGTCTGCAATCGTCAGGATAGCAGGTTGCTGGAGGCTCAGGGGCACATCTGTCATCATTTCTTGCAGCAGAAACGCTACTTGCCATTCCTAAAAGAGACAAGGCGAAGATCGGCCACTTACTTTTGATATCCATTTTCATAGATAAGCTCCTGTTTGTAGTACTGCCCCGCATAGACATCTATGCATAAGGACATTTTTGCTTAAACTCACAATAAGAATATTTTCTTTTTTTTTGCAAATAATTTTTTTCATATGCTCAAAAAAGATGAAGAATTGGGAATTTGACAAAGAGGTTCCTTCGATTTTCCATACGTGCGAGCTGCAGTGTTTATAGACACGGAGTGAGAAATAGATGAAAAATCGGAGGAAAAACCGATGTAGTCAAAAACCAAATCTTTATCTTTTTTGAGCATAACCTATTAAAAGGCAAAATTTCCGGTGAGTGTCCAGCCTTGTGTTCCAAGAGTGCCGCGACGTTGATGATAGACATTTTCACCAGAATTGTTGAATAGACCGGATCCATTTGCGCCGCCGATTCGGACGACACGCCAGAGTTGGTTTTGATGGAAGAAGAGGTGCTCTTCCCAGCCAAGACTAAACTTCAGACCATATTGGCAGTCGCAGAGAAGGCTCTCCCACTCAATGCCAAGACCCATATCGAGCATGCCTCGTGAGGCGCGGAAGCTATCTTTTGTTTCTAAGATTTTATGTTTGGAGAAAGGGCTATCTGCATCTCGTAAGCTTTCGTCATGGTCCACTGTAAATTTTCCATATATAATGGAGAGGGCAAAATTTCCATAAAGGCCCCAGCCACATCCAAAGTGCCAAACGGTGTCAAACCCACTGCGTAAACCAACACCTTTATAATCATTGTCTAGATTTACAATGTCATTGACATCGATCTGGAGACCTGGGTCGGACCAGCTTCCCCCTTTGTGCTCGATTTCAAATTTCTGATCGATGAAAGAAATGCGCAAGCCTACATGGGGTCTAAAGGAAAGGCGCTTACTTGTCCAAAATTCTCGGCCGAGTGGAATGTCGATCAAATTGAGATGAAGCCGATAGAAAGTCTCGATGTCTGTTGCAAAAAGAAAGGGAGCTTGGCCTGCATTGGGGTATTGAAATTGTGACCATATAGGTAAAAGGGCATGGTTGTCATCGAACTCTGCTTCGATATGTCCTTTTGCTCCTTCTCTGAAATAGGTCCATAAAACTCCAATATCCCATCCATCGCATGCGCTATTATAGGCAAACCCCGCCTTGAAACCAAAATCCCACTTGAAATTGGGATTTTTATATTGCGCATCGATCAAATTGTTGAGTTCTGCATTTCCTGATAATGCATCTGAGCCAATAATTTCATTATTGATGGCATAGGCCATTCCATCTTGTTCTGCTTTCCAATAAAACCCTGCAACTGTAATGACAAAGTCTCCATTGCAAGTGATGGGACGTAGCGGAGCATTCACCTGTTTGTTTTCAGGCCCTAGACAATAGCAGTGAGTGCAATCGTCTGCATAACATGTAGCAGGTCGACTTGGTGGACAATCTTCTTTGTTTTTTGCTCCAGATAGAATTGTCGCAAGAGCGATGATTGAAAATGCGGAAACTGTCTTCAGATCTGGACGCATGGCAATGACTCCTTAAGAAAATCTCTTGTCCTCACCGTAAGAATTTAACAAATAGGAGTCAACTAATTATTTTAACGGTTGGTTAGAAGTCAAATGTTATGGCTAATGTCCAACCTTGTGTAGAGAGATCTCCGCGATTTTGGTTATAGATGTTATTGAGATCGGAAGAGACGCTCCCTTCTTGGATCATGATACGCCACATTTGATTTTGGTTGAGAAAGAGATGTTGTTCCCAGCCAAAAGAAACGGCTAGTGCATACTCACAATCACAAAGGAGCGAGAGATATTGCACTCCAATTCCCAAATCGGCAACCAAGACTCCATTGCGGAAAGAATCTTTTATGTCTAGCACTTTACTTTTTAAGAAAGGGCTTTCTGCTTTTCGGTTTGATTCATCATGATCGATGGTAAAACGTCCTGAAAGAACGGAAAGAGCAAAATCTCCGTAGATTGAAAAGCCGCAACCGACATTCCAAAGGGTATCGGTTCCTATACGAATACCAGCCCCTTTGAAATCATTTTCGATATCTACTTCATTATTGAAGACGAGATTGTTGGCTGTATCATTCCAAGAACCTCCGCTGTGCTCAATATCAAAGTTTTGGTCCACATAGGCAATGCGCAATCCTATGTGGGGGCGAAAGTTGAGTCTGTGGCTATTCCAATACATCCGTCCCAAATCAAAATCCAAAAGATTCAATCGCAATTTCCAATGGGTATCAATTTCTGTGGCAAAAAGAACATCTCCAGGATCATTTTGTGCATAGTCAGACCAAAGAGGAAGAAGGGTAACGTTGTCACTTGCCTCAGCTTGATTATGAGAGGAAGCATTTCCGCGGTACCAGGTCCATAAAACGCCAAAATCCCAACCATCGCAAGTGGTGTTATATCCCAAGCCTAACTTGAAACCAAATTGCCAATCAAAACGGGGATTTTTGTACTCGGCATCAATAAAAGTGGATTTTTCCGCATTGTCTCCAATCGAATGTGTTTCGATTGCGAATTCCATCCCATCTTGATGAGCATTCCAATAAAGGCCTGCGATAGAGACTTCCCAATCTCCATTACAGGTATATGGGTGAACAGGAGGATTGGCTCCATAGTTTTGTGGCCCTAAACAATAGGTTCTGCAACAGTTATCAGGAGTACATGTGGCAGGAGGTGAGGGGCGGCAAGTTTCATTTTTTTCTGCACCCAAAAGAGGAAGGGTGCAGAGTGCAAATGTAAAAAAAACTGGGTATTTCATTTTCATTTACTCCTTGGGCAATTTTTTCGCCCGATTGACAAATATTAAAAATCAAAAACAAATGTTAAAGTCCAACCCTGTGTAGACAAGTCTCCGCGACGTTGATGATAAATATTGTTATCATCTGAAGAAGAAGACCCCTGTTGTGGGATAACTCTCCACATTTGATTGAAATCCAAAAATAGATGCTGTTCCCAGCCCAGGGAAGTCGATAGAGCGTATTGGCAATCGCATAGTAAGGTAGAATACTGCACTCCAAAAGCTAAATCAGTCATCAATCTAGTTGCTCGAAAAAAATCTTTTGTTTCGAGGATTTTTGTTTTGGAAAACGGGCTTTCTGCCTCGCGGTTTCTTTCATCATGATCGACTTTAAAATGGCCATTTATTAGAGAAAGAGCAAAATTACCATAAATGCCAAAGCCACATCCTACCTTCCATTGCCCATCTAATCCGGTTCGTATGCCTATCCCTTTAAAATCATTATCTATTTTTACTTCATTATTAAGTTTTTCTGTTGGTGTTTGGACAGACTGTATTCCCCCGAGATGTTCAATTTCAAAATCTTGGTCCAAATAGCTAATGCGAAATCCAATATGTGGTCGAAGAGCAACCCTATGACTATTCCAGTATTTACGTCCCAAAGCAATATCAATGAGGTTGAGATGGAGTTTCCAATGCGTTTCAATTTCTCGAGCATAATAGGATTCTCCAGGATCGAGAGCAGTTCTTTTATCATCAGTCCAGATGGGGAGTAATGTTTGGTTATCACTTCGCTGTGCTTTATTATGTGAAGAAGCGCTACCCGTATATCGAGTCCATATAACCCCAATGTCCCATCCATCACATGTAGTGTTGTATCCAAGCCCCAGTTTGAAGCCAAAATCCCATTGGAATTTAGGATTTTTAAAATCTGCGGCAATGAGGTTATGTCTTTCTTCATCGGTATTGATCGTTTGGGTCTCAATGGCATACTCAAGGCCTTCTTGCTCTGCTTTCCAATAAAAGCCAGTTAAGGTAATTTCAAAGTCCCCATTACAGGTCAGAGGATTAACAGGTGCATTGACTCCATATTTTTTTGGTCCTAGACAATGCATTCTGCAACAGGCATCAGCATTACACTGGGCTTGGGGTTTTGGTGCGCATTCCTGTGCAGCTCCAGAGAGGGCGGCAGCGCTTAGTGTAAGTGGGATAAATGCTGAATATTTCATTTTTGGTATCTCCTTATAACCCTAAAAATCAAAGACCACTTTCAAAGTCCATCCTTGTGTAGAAAGATCTCCTCGGCGCTGATGATAGATATTATTATCATCAGCTGAACTACTTCCCTCTTGGGGGGTGACTCTCCATAGTTGGTTTTGATGTAAGAAGAGATGTTGTTCCCACCCAAAAGAAACGGCAAGAGCATAATCACAGTCGCAAAGTAGGGCGGAATATTCTACCCCAAGTCCTAGATCAAGCATCAAAACAGTATTGCGAAACGAATCTTTTGCTTCGAGAACCTTGGTCTTTGCAAAAGGAGTTGCAGTTTGTCGATTGGCTTCATCGTGATCGATGGAAAAACGTCCATAAATTTGGGAAAGAGCAATATCTCCATAAAGAGACCACCCACAGCCAAAATGCCAATCGGTATCGAGTCCTCCTCTGAGACCAACTCCTTTAAAATCATTTTCTAGATGAACTTCATCAATGACTTCCGGGGTTAACTCAGACCAGGATCCGCCTTTATAGTCGATCTTAAAGTCTTGGTCGATATAGCTAATACGAAAGCCCAGATGAGGGCGGAGAGCAACTCTTGGGCTATTCCAGAACTTACGGCCAATAGCAATGTCGATCAAATTCAGCTGACATTTCCAATTCGTTTCAATATCTGTTGCAAAAAGAGGTTCTCCTGGATTAACTCCTTCTTTTTGATCAGACCAAAGGGGAAGAAGAACAGTGTTGTCATCTTTTTCAGCTTGGTTATGGGAAGAAGCTTTGCCGTAATAATGGGTCCAGACAGCACCAATATCCCATCCATCACAAGTCGTGTTGTAACCCACGCCAACTTTATACCCGAAATTCCATTTGAAATTTGGATTTTTGAAATCAGCATCAATAAGGCGATGTCGATTCGATGTATCACTCAATACATTGGACTCTATGGCATATTCCATTCCGTCTTGATAGGGCTTCCAGGAGAAGCCGGCAAGTGTGATTTCCAAGTCACCATTGCATGTGAGGGGGTTGACAGGGGCATTCACTCCATCATTTGTTGGTCCAAGGCAATAGGTACATGTGCACGTATCAGGGTAGCAGGTTGCTGGAGATTCTGGAGCGCATTGTGGATGGGCGCCTATGAGTGGTGCAGCACTTAATGAAAATAGAAAAAATGCAGGAAATTTCATGGAGGGTTCTCCTTGTTTGGAAAAAGAATAAATTTTCAGTGAATTGAATGCAATCAGCAGCAAAAAAAAACGAGCTTAGGAAAACCTAAGCTCGCTCAAACGATTCTGTTGCTAAGAACTAGTGCTCTGTCATGATTAAAATTTAGGACGCAAACTAAAATCAATTTACCCTAAAATCAAAGACTGACAGGGCACTAGTTTTAGAAATCGAAGACGAAAGTGAGTGTAACGCCTTGGGTGTCGAGGCTTCCGCGTCTTTGGTTGAAAAAGTTGATTATATCAATCTTTGGATTGACTCTCCACAACTGATTTTGATCGAGGAAGATGTGATTTTCCCATCCAAACTTGACTGCAAAGCCATATTTACAATCGCAGAAAAGAGAAAACCATTGAACTCCAAGAGCTAAATCTGCTATGAAACGAGAAGCACGGAATGATTCTTCTGAATCTAAGATCTTTGTCTTTGTAAAAAGAGAAGCTGCTTCCCGATTTGTCTCATCATGTTCGATATGGAATCGTCCATAGAGAATGGAAAAAGCAGTGTTTCCATAAATGGCCCATCCGCAGCCGAAGTTCCAGACAGTATCCAGTCCGGCACGAATCCCAACACCTTGGAAATCATTTTCGAGTTCGACTTCGTTGGTGAGAGCAGGCGATACTGCGGGAATTCCAGCCCAACTTCCACCCTTATATTCGATGTCAAATTCTTGTTCGATATATGCAATGCGTAAACCAACGTGAGGGCGGATAGTCAGTCTCTTACTATTCCAAAATTCACGGCCAAGTTCGATATCAACGAGATTGAGTTTCAGGTTCCATTGAGTTTCAATATCAGTTGCAAAAAGAGGTACCTCAGGAAAATCACTTGGCTCATCGCCTATATTTACTGCGAAACTGGACCAGAGGGGAAGAAGGGTGTGGTTGTCATCTTCTTCTGCTTCATCATGAGAAGAAGCTCTTCCATGAAAACGAGTCCAGACAACTCCTATGTCCCATCCATCACAAGTAGTGTTATATCCGATACCAAATTTGAAGCCAAAATCCCATTTAAAATCTGGGGTTTTGTATTCCGCATCAATGAGGTTGGCTCGGTTAAATGAATTACTATTGTTTACTCTAGTATCAACAGCATATTCCATCCCGTCCATGTGTGCATTCCAGTAAAAACCGGCTGCGGTGATGACCCAGTCCCCATTGCATGTATAGGGGCGAACTGCTGGGCTTATCCCCTCATTGGTGGGCCCAAGGCAATAGGTTCTACAGCAATCATCTGGATAGCAGGTTGCTGGAGGTTCTGGAGCACATTTTGTGTTGGCACCAATGAGTTGTGCAGTGCTCAAAGATATTAAGAGAAAAGCTAAACCTTTCATTTAGACACTCCTTTTGTTTTGTCCTTCCCAAATTGCAAAGTAAATAATTGATGATTTTAACGCAAAAAAAAACGAGCTTAGGAAAACCTAAGCCCGATATAAGCGATTCTCTTGCTAAGAACTAGCTTTAGAAATCGAAGACGAAAGTGAGTGTAACGCCTTGTGTGTCAAGATCTCCACGTCTTTGACTGAAAATGTTGATTCCATCAAGCTTTGGATTGACTCTCCACAATTGATTTTGATCGAGGAAAATATGGTTTTCCCATCCAAGCTTTACTGCTAAGCCATATTGACAGTCGCAGAAAAGAGATGACCACTGAATTCCAAGAGCTAAATCTGCTACGAAACGAGAAGCGCGGAATGATTCTTCTGTATCTAAGATTTTTGTCTTCGTAAACGGTGCAGATGCGATTCGGTTTGTCTCGTCATGCTCGATATCGAATCGACCATAAAGAATAGAAAAGGCGGTGTTTCCATAGATAGCCCATCCACAACCAAAGTTCCAGACTGTATCTAATCCAGCGCGAATACCAAAACCTCTGTAATGGTTATCGAGTTCAACTTCATTATTTTGATTCTCGGTAAACTCTGACCAGGATCCACCTTTATGCTCGATATTGAAGTCTTGGTTAATGCGTGCGTAACGAAGTCCGACAAATGGACGAATCGTTAGTTTTTTACTATTCCAAAACTCACGACCGAGTTCAAAATCAACAAGATCAAGTTCTAATTTCCAATGAGTTTCGATATCTGTTGCATAGAGTGGTGGTGTAGGAGTTCCCGCAAAAATTGTGGAAACGTTGGACCAGAGGGGAAGAAGGGTGTGGTTGTCATCTAATTCTGCTTCATCATGAGAAGAAGCTTTTCCATGATAACGAGTCCAGACAACTCCTATGTCCCATCCATCACAGGTGGTGTTATAGCCGATGCCAAATTTGAAACCAAAATCCCATTTGAAATCTGGGTTTTTGTATTCAGCATCAATGAGATTGGTGCGATTTTCTGCAACGTCGTTTTTTACACTTGTGTCGACCGCATATTCCATGCCGTCCATGTGTGCATTCCAGTATAATCCAGCTGCGGTGATGACCCAGTCGCCATTACAAGTGATGGGTCGAACAGCGGCATTCACGCCGTAGTTCTCAGGGCCCAAGCAGTAGGTTCTGCAACAAGCATCTTCATTGCAGGCAGCAGGGGGTGCTGGAGCGCAATCAGTCTTGCTGTTATAACGTGCTGCAGGAAGCATGCTACTCACTGCGATGAGAGGCAGAGCTACTACAGCCATTGTTTTATTCATGTTCATACATTTCTCCCTTAGGTTGATCAACCCAAATTTCTTTGGGCATTTGTTGAGAGCAATAAATTGCGTTAATACTCTCTTATAATTAT
>QIGB01000004.1 GCA_003228815.1 Chlamydiota bacterium
CTATTAACATCCAGTGGCTTACAAAAACTCAATTTAACAAAAAATTAGCAAAAAAAACATTTTTAAACCATAAGGTGCGCAACTTGGGCTAAGGGTGGCTTCAGGAGAATGGATCCAAGAAGGTAGAGGAATCTACCGATTAGGTCGCTATCCTGTTACTGATCGTCCTGAACTTGTTTTTTGGGCTCTATGGAGTCGAAATCGTCAAGATATCCCTCAAGGAGTTTGGTCTCATGAAACAGCTCTTGATATTCATGAGCTTTCTGATGTGATGCCTGCCAAAATGCATATGACTGTACCTATCAATTTTCGCAGGCAAGTCGAGATACCCAAGGTGCTTTGTCTGCATCCTGGTAATTTAGAAGCTTTTGATGTGGAAGAAAGACAGGGATATAAAGTGACAACTCCCCTAAGAACGTTGATTGATGTCGTTACGGTAGAAACAGTAGCCGATGAGTTTCTTTTTCAAGCAATTCATGAAGCTCTTCAGCGTGGGCTAATATTGAAAAAAGAATTCAAAGCTCTGAAATCTACCCACCCTAAAATTTATGCAAAACTTGCGAGGTTACTCGATGACTACAGCATTTAATAATGCGACAGATTTTCGAAGAAGTTTAGAAGCTAGATTGAAAAATTTAGCATCTAAGAATAACCAAGACTTGCAACGGATACGGAGAAAAGTAGCTTTTGAAAGACTTTTGGCTCGAATTTTTCATTCAGATAATGATGGCTTTGTCCTCAAAGGAGGATATGCTATGGAATTACGCTTCGCAAGTGCCCGGGCCACGAAAGACATGGATTTAACTTGTTTACGTCGGGTAGAAAGTCCAAATTCTACGATTGAAGAGATCATTGTTCAAGAATTACAAGAATTAGCAAAAATTGATTTATATGATTATTTCTCTTTCGAAATTGGACAAGCGCGAATGGATTTGGACAATGCTCCATATGGAGGAGCGAGGTATTCTGTAGCTTCTTTTGTTGATATGCGTCTTTTTGTCAGATTTCAACTGGATGTAGGTGGAGATGCCATTTTGGATGAAATTGAATGCTTAGAAGGATCAAATTGGCTAGAGCATTATGGCATAGACACACCTAAGATACGGATGATTTCTACTGATTTTTTGTCGGTCATACTATCTCCTACTTGGTTTCATGGTTCCTAGTATAACGCAAATCCGTGTCTCAATCTATTGGTGGCAGTATACAGAATGGAAGCCTGTCTATGAGATCCTTGCTGCAGAATGTGGAATAAAGGAAAATATATCTCAGGCTTACGATGAACTGAGAGACTTCTTCGGCTTCTTATCGCTCATGAATGTCTGAGTTGATTTACTGGATCAAATTTGGTCCAGTAAACCGCTTTACCCCACGTGATTTCTCATAATTTTTGGTGTTCCACATAACACTAATATGCTGTAAAATCTCTCGAAAAGTTAGGAGAGATTTCGCTTCAATATGAAAGTTCCAAGTTGCCAACCTGGCACCAGGTGAAGAAAAAGATGAGTATTGTCATTGCAGATTATGATCCCATGTGGCCACAGTGGTTTGAAGCGGAGGCGGAGCCCATTAAGAGTGCCTTGGGAGAGAACTGTATAGCCCTCCATCACATTGGCTCGACAGCGGTTCCGGGTCTAAGTGCCAAACCGGTGATTGATATTTTAGCTGTCGTGAAGGCGTTTTCTGCGGTGAATACGGTGGCGCTAGAGGGGCTTGGTTTTGAGGCGAGGGGAGAAGTGATTGAGTCGGGTAGATATTTTTCCAAAGAAAATCCACGTGTGCACCTTCATCTGTTTGAAGAGGGAAATCCATTGATTGAATACCATCTGAAATTTCGCGATTGGCTTCGTACTCACGAGGAGGATTGTAAGGCGTATGCTGCACTGAAGCTGGAGCTAGCTTCTCGACACAGTGTTGGCGCGGAATATGCCAAGGATAAAACAGATTTTATTGAACAAATTATGGCAAAAATGGCAGAAAAATAATTCCCATTAGCTTATTCTTATTCGTTCTTTTCAATGGGTAAGGCGACCTTTAAACCTATGGTTGCTACTTGAATTATTTATATTGTGATTTTACAATGACCAGGCGGTAGGAACTGGATACAGAAATGCGTAGGTTATGAAAATGAATAGCCTTTTCACGGAATCTCAAGATAATAAGCAGTTTAAGAAAGAGGACTTCAAAAGTGCGTCTTTCTCTGGGTGTGCTTTTTCAAGTTGTCAGTTTGAAAACTGTAGTTTCCATGAGAGCATCTTTTGGAATGCCAGATTTTTCGAATGTACATTCCGAAGTTGTAATTTGCATTTGGTGAAGTTAGAGGGATGTCGATTGCAAGATGTGCTCTTTGAAGAATGCAAAATCGTTGGAGGAGAATTTTATAAATGCGAGAAAACTTTTTTCTCCCCAAAATTCAAATGTTGCATTCTCATGGGGTGCAACTTTTCTGATTTGAAAATGAAGAGTGTCTCTTTCCATGGAAGTAAGGTTAAGGAGTGCTACTTTAATGATACTCAGCTCGTGGAAGTAGATTTTGGAGAAACCGACTTGGAAGGAAGCATTTTTCACCATGCGGATTTATCGAAAGCTGATTTCAAGGATGCAAAAAATTACGCTATCGATCCACAAGCAAATATTCTGAAAAAGGCTCGGTTTTCTGCTCCTGAAGCGCTTTCTTTATTGGAGTTTTTTGAAATTGAGATTCTTTAATGATTATTAGGAGACTTTATGGATATCAAAACGCAATTTCTTAAGCAGCTGAAGGCAATCGATCAATTGCAGCTGAAAAAAGGGGATTATTCCATTACGGGAAGCGGTCCTTTAGCCATTCGGAATTTAAGAGCTGCCGTGGATGTCGATATCTTGGTGACAAGTGCGGTATGGCAAGAGCTTATAAAAAGATATTCCCCATACGATGAAAAGCATATCCGAATCGGACAGATGGAAATCTGGGGGGATTTCATCAATTTGACTAAGGGCCCGTAAAGAAATAACCTGACAATCCTCGAGCAGGAAAACGGTTCAGATCTTGAGGGTTTTTCCGCAGTAGATATTCCTGCAATATCCGGGAGATGAATCGAATTTTCCCTCGAGGATTGTCAGGTTATTTCTTTACGGGCCCTAAGAGGTTGGAAGAGGTGATTGCTTCAAGTGACTGGATTGAAGGATATCCCTTTGTGACTCTCGAGGACACTCTTTCTTGGAAACGATTCCTGAATCGAGAAAAGGATCAAAAAGATATTGCTCTCATAGAGTCGTATCTTCGAGAAGAAGCATCCAGTAAAGCCCTTAGATAATCGATCATGGGCTCTCCACTAAGATGGCTCTTGCTGGAGCGCCATCGGCTCCGGCAATTTTGATCGGAAGACAGTAAAGCTGATAGTGTCCACTGTTTACCTTAGAAAGATCAAGACCTTCTATGATTACAACTCCAGCTTTTAGAAGGATCTCATGAGTGGGAACAAGATCTTCGAAGGGAGCTACTGAAAGATAATCGACCCCAACGAGTTGTATTTCTTTTTCTACTAGATACTGTGCTCCATCTGCAAGGATAGCTACATAGTCAGTATGAAATTCTTTAGGCTTTTTTTCCCATTCTTTGGAGTTTCGCGTTTTAATCAGCAGGCGCTTTGTGTTTTCTGGGATCTTTATTTGTTTCAGATCTTCTGCAGAGATCATCTCCACTTCTGGGAGCTCAATGACAACTGCCTCACCGATGAGAATCTCAAGGGGGAGATTTTCGGCAGAATCTCCATTCTTTAAAAAATGACAGGGTGCATCGACATGGGTACCCGCATGAACGCTCATCTTCATAGAAGTGACATTTGCAATATCGCCATCTTCAAGCTTTCTTACTCTTTTAAATTCGGGCTTTCGACTTTCATGCCAAACCGGTAGGTCATTTGTTAGGGTCAGGCTGATATCATGGATTTTGGGCATTTATTTTTTCCTTTTTATTGTTCTCCGAAAGGTATTAGTATTCGTTTAAGTATATGCCAACTTTGATTGACAAAAAAGCGATATTTTGTCACAGAAAAATTAGTTACATTTTTAGGAGAAAGCAAATGGCTGCTGCAAGAAGTTATAATTTTTTCACATGGGATGTAGGAAGTAATAACGATTTTGTAAGAGATATGGAATATGCTTCTAATAAGCATTTGGAAAAGGGGGCAGGAGATCATTGGGAAGTCATTGCAGGAAGACCTGCTCCGGAAAATATGCAAAGTCATCTAGATGAAATCGACGATTTCCGTCAACAACAAGTTAAAATAGTCTTAGGTACATATGCAGAAGATATTCCGATCTTTTGCCTTCAAGAAGTAGAAAACGACTGGGATGTTCAACAATTATTGCCCGATAATTTTTCATTTGTAAAAAAAGAGGGTGAAGTAATCGCGTGGGATACCAGTAAGTTTGAAGAGGTAGACTTTTCCCAGGAATTATCTAAAGAGACGATAAAAGCACAAGAAACATTGAATCCACGAGTTGCCATTACTGCCTTAAAATCTACAGAAACGGGTGAAGAGGTTCTTGTGGCCTCTGCACAAATCACAGAATATGATCCTGATGTACAGACACCGGCTGATGCGCAATCTGGAGATAAAGAAGTTGCATCGATTAGTATGATCATGCAAGAACTATCAAAAATAAACAATAGTTGGCCAGTCCTCATTGGAATGAATGCCAATGTGACATCTGCGTATCCCCCACGGCTAAATCCTCTAACCGATAGGGATTTTAAAATTGATTCAGGAAAGTTTCTTACGAGTGTGGATTTGTCAAAATATAGACAAATGATTGCTAGTGGAGCACCTCCATCTCCTGAGAAAGTTCCGGGGGAAAAGACTGACTATGTAGTTTTATTAAGCGGCAAAGCCGAAGATCCGGAGGATAACATCTTTACAGATGAAAGAAAGATACCGCTGATGGATTTGTTGCGAAGTCCAAGTGCTCACTTGCCTTTAGTCCAAAAAGTTACTTTTGTGAAGAAAACCTTATTTGCAAAATTTGTTTCTCCCTTAAGGCAAACACTCTTTCATCTTTTTCGGAAAAAATAATTGTCATATGAATCAATTTCGAAAAGTTTTTTATCTCGCTTCTTGCGTGTTCTTCCTATGGGGAGGACAAATTTTTTGTAAGCCGATTCGGGTCTATGCAGATATTACGGGGGATCTGTTTCATAAAGGCCATGTTGAGTTTTTTAAAAAAGCAAGAGAATATGGTGACTACCTTGTTGTGGGAGTATTGGCAGATGAAGTTGTAGAAACGTACAAGCGGGCTCCCATTCTCAATCTAGAAGAGCGGGTGGCTGTTATCGAAGCATGCAAATACGTAGATGAGGTGATTGTTGCTCCTCCACTCAGACTCACAGAAGAATTGATTCGAGTTTATGACATTGACGTTGTGGTGCATGGAGATGATTTCAATGAGGAAAATTATTTGGATCAGTACGCAGTGCCTGTGCAAATGGGGATTTTCAAACTGGTGCTCTGTCAATCTTTGATTTTAGGGTAAATTGATTTTAGTTTGCGTCGCGCATCGCCGATAGTAAATTGCCACTCAACACCTCGTTGCTTTATATTTATTGTGTTTGACCACGCTTCGGTTTGCGAGCGCAGCGTGCTGATGTCTCCAATTCGTCGATTTTTTAAACACTGACGGGTCATAGAGCTCAACTCATTCTCTGATATATTTAACCAACTGCCATGTTTTGGTGTGTAACGAAATTCAAGACGCTTAACAATTTCACGTGCTTTGTCAACGGAAAACGCCTCGTAAAATGCCCCGCGTGTGTGGGTGTTTAGATTATCGCAAACCAAAATCACTTTTTCTGCTTCTGCGTATTTTGTCCGCAATAATTCCTCCACTTCGAAGGCCCAATCAACTTTTGTGCGTTGAGAACGCGCACTCACTTTTCTCCATCCAGCTAGTGGTTCAACAAACATAAAAATACATGCAGTCCCTGCTCGTTCATATTCATAGTCCACTCGTTGTGGGTGTTCTTTAGTCCCTACGATCGAGGCTCTTGTTTCATTCAATAATTGAACGGGCTGCTCATCCATACATACTACCGGCATAGATGCGTTATAAGGCATTGAATAAAGATCCAGAATATCTTCCATAGAAGCAACAAATTCACTATCAGATTCGGGAGGGATTACCCAGTACTGAATTTTCCGTTTTGTCATTCCGTTTTTTTTAATGTCCGTCTGACAGTTTCATAGCTAATCGAGTCAACAATCTCCAGTACCATCAGTTGTTCAGCTACAAGACGTAACGACCAACTTCCAAATCCATCTGGCGGAGATCCTAACCGCATTGCAATTAGTTTTGCTTCCTGCTCCCCATCAAGTAACTTTTTGCGAGGAGGCTCTGCCCGTTGCTTGCCATTCAAAGCAGTTTCAAAACCCTCTGTCACAAGGCATTCACGAACGTTTTCCACTGTTTTTGTGCGACAATAAAAGGCCTCTGCAATTTTTCGATCAGTCCAATTTGGGCCATCGACATCAGTTTTAAGTAAAATTTGTGCTCGCCGGATTTTTTGAGATGTTCCCTTAAATTTTTTGACCATCTCCTCAAGTATCTGTCTCTCTTCGATGGAAAGGCGGATGATGTATTTTTTTCTCATATTGGCAACCTCTGTGTCTTGAAATAGATAGAAGGTTATCAGATTTTGCAATACTATCAATCCTAAATTTTAATTATGACAGAGCACTAGTGCCTTACACAGAAGGCATTTCCACGACGGAAATCCTCAATCGAATTGAAAAGAGGTTGCTCGTGAATCTTTCCCTCAAAGAGTGATCTTTCAATCATGGGTTCCTTGAAAAGAATTCTTCTTGAGTAAGGCGATAAAGGACGTGTTTGCGTAAAAAGTATCCCTCAGGAAGCTTTGGGTGTTCAAAGATGTCTTTTGGAATGGGCGGGAAAATCATGGTAATTGAGTCCTGCAAATCCAATGAATTGTTTGTTTTCTAAAGTTTCCACTGCCCAAAGGCCATAGTCTTTTTCCTGAAGCTCCTTTTGGATTCTTCTGGTTAGATCATCACTTTCTTTTCTGGAAAGAGGAGCAGGAAAAAATTCCATGGCCCTTTCATCTGCATTGATTGCAGCAAAGGGGAGAAGATCTTCTTCTTTCCATTGTCTTAGGAGAAGTCTCGTTGTTTTTAAATGAGGAGCAGCCATTTCAGTGAGCAATATAGAGAAGATCTTCCATTTATTCAATTTTTTTTGGCTTTCTGATATAGTATTTTCACTTTGATTTTCAAGAGGTGGAATATGGTAGGAAAAGCGTTATCATGTATCCGTCATTCCCTAGAGACTCGATATCCGACATATGAGTTCTCACCAACTCATCCAGAAAAAATCCATTCCATTTCTTACTCACGGGGTAACGGCGGATTTTGTTTTGTGATTTGCTTAAGACCAGACACAGATTTTTCTACCTTTAACAGGGATTTTTTGCGGATAAATCATCTAACATTGTTTCACTGGGGAAGAGGAAAGGAACCTGTTTTTTCTGTCCTTATTTTAAAACCTACAAAAATTCAACATGTAGTGCAGCGCTTGTTGAGGGCTAACAGAATTTCTCGAGATTTTGGAGAGGACGTTTGCGGTAATCTTGAAAAAGATGTTCCCGCAAAGTAGCCATGTATAGAGCATTGTGGATAGCACTTTGAGAAGCGCAGTTCCATGTCTAAGCTTCCAATCTTTTCTTTTAGGCAAAGGAGATTTCATTTATAATGATGTGATGACCAAAAAATCTTTGATTACTCTTCTCCTCGTAGCGATTTTATTCGTATGCGTGCAAGTTTTCTTACGGCCCATTCTGAAAGGAACCCCTCTCTTTAGTCAATCGATTGCAATTCTCTATTTGTGGATTCCGGGAATTGTAGCACTGATATTTGCTCGCATGGAAAAGGTGAAAATCCCCATTTTTGTCAGGCCCAATCGGTATTTTTATTTCATTCCTTTTATTACGATTGCCATTTGTCTTTTTGCTTTCCTTTTGACGATTCCTTTTGGCTCGGCCAATAATCCCAATCCTGTCTTTCTCCATCAGACTTTTCTCAAGACGATTGGATATGGTGTCATGTTTCTTTTTACGAGTTATCTATTCGTTACATTGATTTTTGGTGTGATCTTTTTGGGAGGAGAATTGTATTGGAGAGGCTATTTGTTGGAAAAATGGAAAGAGAAGGGACTATTTCAGGCCATTTGGCTCATTGCTCTTGTTTGGAGTCTTTGGCAACTTCCCATTACTGTCTTATCCTATTCGCCAGGTCTTCCCAATCTTGCAGTGAATATTATTTGGACCATTGCTCTCAATTTTGTCCTCTCTCCCGTTTTGACTTACTTCCGAGTCAAAGGGAAGTCCGTGATCACAGCTGCTGCCTTTTATAGTTCGCTGATGGCGTCCTTTCTCTATTTTCTCGTCCTCTTTCCCATTACTGAAGGAAAAGTGCTGGGGATCTATGGATCTTGGATGATTTTGGGGCTCATTGTCTATTCGCTTATTCTAAAGCTGTATTCTTCAACAGCTTGGGAAAAGCTGAAATGAAAAGGCTGATTGGTTCTATCCTTCTTGTCTATGCTATTACGAACATTTATTTGGGTTTTCTTTCTCCCTATTGGGGAAAAATACTGGAAAATCCTCTTTGGGCTGGAGGCCTCATTGCGATTGCGATGTGGGTTCCTGGCATCATTGGTCTAATATTTGCAAGAAAAGAGGGAATTTCTTTGCCGGTATTTACTCGGCCGAATCGATATTTTTTCCTCGCCCCGCTCCTCATACTGGTCCTGATGGTTCTTGCCTTTGTTTTGAGTCTTCCTTTTGTGGAAATCCGGGATTTCAAAGGTGGCAATCTCATCCATCTTTTGGCAATTTTACCCGTTGCTTATTTCTTTTCTTTAACGGGAAGTATGCTTTTTGCTCTTGGGGAAGAGCTCTATTGGCGAGGCTACTTTTGGGAGAAGCTTCGAAGGTTTCCTCCAATTAAGTCAGTTTTGATCATGGGAGCACTTTGGGGGATCTGGCACTGGCCCTTTGTTTTTTTCCTTCGGACTCATGTAGTTGGGGCTTCCATTCATGGGTCGATTTATCCCGGGTCTCCTGTTCTGGGCTCGATTATCTATCCTTTTTATGCCATTTTGCTCAGCTTTCCTCTCACCTATTATCGCCTTAAAGGTAAGAGCATTATGACCTCTGCGGCGATGCATGGGATGATCAGTCTTGGGGTTTTGTTTGTTTCTGTTATTTATCAGAGCCCTTCCTCTTTTCTCCTCGGAATGACGGGTGTCACGGGCCTTGTGATTGCCTTGCTAGTCTGCCTGTTTCTTAAGCTCTTCTCCCCCAGCACTTGGAAAAAGCTTGTCTAAAAAAAAGATTTAATCTAATAGGTAAAGGATAGAGAAACACCTCTGGAGGGGATGTATTATGAAAACATTGGATGTAATTGTTACCATTCTTCTTGTCATTGGCGGGTTGAATTGGGGACTTATTGGATTCTTTAACTTTGACCTCATTGGAACGATTTTTGGTCACATGTCAGCGTTTACTCGTTTGATTTACTGTCTCGTAGGCGTCAGTGCACTGTACCAAATCTTTCAGTGGAAAGCAATCCAACAACGTTGGAAAAGAAAATAAGGTTTTCGAAGACATCTCCTCTATGAGGAGATGTTTTTTTTCCATTCTTTGACTACTCCATCGAGGATTTCGTAGAGAAGTTCTTGAGCGCTTTCATCTCTTTTCTTGTTATTGATAATGAGTATGCATGCGTCATATTCGTGTTCGAAACGTTGAATAAATTTTATTCCGTATTCAATGGTTTTGGTTACTGGGAAATCAATAGAAGATTTATTGGCCCTTTGTGTGAATGCTAAAATGCTGGCGTTTTCGAGTTTTTCTTGAACCACTGGGCTTAATTTTTCCCATTTTTCATGGTAGCTCTGGCTGAAAGCTGTTTCTGGAGTCCAATCCCTTTTTGCAAACTTTGTGAATAATTCAAGTTCTTGGAGATGCAATTTGTCAAGTGAAGGCGGAGGTTTGTTACTTGGGCTCGGAGGAGGGGGTTCTTTTTTCTCATTTTTCTGATAGCAAAAGAGCTTCGCAAAGAGCGCTTTTATCCAAGACCATAAATTGACAACGGGAGAACAGAGAGTGCTAAGAGTGCTTGTGGTCCAATCACTTGAAATGCATTGCTTCGCCGGGCTGCTGCTTTCGTAGTTTGGTGTGATAGGTGGAGAAGATTCGATACGCATGCAAATAGGATAGGCAAATCTTTAAAAAATGCCAATAGGATATTTGTAATCAGAACTGAGTGGGTGGGAATGAAAATCTCAAGCAGAAGTTGCTGGTTTAATCTTTGACTGCAATCCTCCAAGTCCTATTCCAAATAGTGTGACCATTGCTGCAACCACCAAAAAGCCGAGATCGTAGCCAGTAGCGGTGATGAACTTGCTCATGGTTCCTCCTAATAGTGCAGCAAGAGAAAACCCGATAGGCACAAGTCCCATCACTTTGGGATCTTTTGCAGCACTGGATACTTCTGAACACGTCGTGTACACCATGGGCCCTACGAGAAGTTCTGCAAATGAAATGAGTGCCACCACTCCCATCACGGATGAAAGGGGAAGGATAGGGATCGCCATATGGGAAAAAGAGAGGAGAGCAAGGGCTCCCGCCACAATGAGAAAAGGGATTGCCAATCTTCTCGAAGGGTTTTTGATTTTCAAATACAGGGCGTTGGCAATCGCTCCAAAGAAAATGATCACAATGGGATTTAGAGATAAGATGGAAGAGGTGGCCATGGGAAGCCCAAAGAGGGTGTGTGTGGTCTTTTCACTAGTGAAGACGACTAGAGAGGAACCTATTTGTTCTTCAGCAGCAAAGAAAAGCACCAGGGTAACCAGTGAGAGGGCTAACCCTTTAAGGGGAATATTTTGTTTGCGCAATTTTCGAAAGATCAAAATCCCCAGCCCAACAGCTAAGATGGGGAGTAGAGGCAGGGAAATGCTTTGTCCTACCATACAGAGGATCGCAAATCCTCCCAGTCCGATGAGAAGAAGAGGTAGCCCTTTTTTTGGGTCTTCAGGGGTTTCTCCTTTGCCAGAGAGGAGATGTCGAAATTTCAATAGGGCGAGATTTCCTAGCACCATGCCCGCAGCAGCGAGTCCAAACCCATATTCCCAGCCGAAATTCTCGGCTAAAAAACCACAGAGGATGGTTGCAAGAAGAGCGCCCACATTGATTCCCATATAAAATAGGGTAAACCCACCCTGGCGGCGCACATCTTGGGGTTGATAGAACTCCCCAATGAGCGCCGTGATATTTGTGGAGAAAAGACTCGATCCTACAATCAAAAGTGCTAGACCTGGAAAAAACCACTTCATTGCAAGTGAAAGATGTCCGAGTGCTACGATCCATCCCCCATAAAGGATCGCTCGTCTGAGGCCAAAGGTTTTTTGCGCCAGATAGGCTCCCAAGACTCCTCCTAATTCTACCAATGCGCAAAATACGGCATAAACACCTAGAGCAAATGGTGTAGAGAATTTCAGCGCATGGAGCATAAATAGAACGAGAAGAGCCCTCATTCCATAATGACTAAAGCGGTTCCACATCTGTACAAAGGAAAGGAGAAAAACAGATTTAGGTTGTCTGAAAAGGGCTTTTAGACTTTGCATCCTTCTTTCTCCATAGTATTGCAAAAGACATGATCGAGTAAGAGGAAGGTTTTTCCTTCTAAATCGAGTCCCGCTTCTTTTGCTTTTTTTCGATGTTCTAGAATGAGTACTTTCGCTTCTTCATTTTTCATATCATCAAGTGTTGATTTTGGATCAAAAGGCCTCTCTTGTGCTGCACTGATCAAAATGGCATTTTCAAACCCGATTTTCTCTATTTGAGCAACAAGATCTCCTTGGATCACAGCTTCAAACACAACAAGGGGTGCTTTGGGGTCTATACCAGCTTTTTCAATAAAGACAAAACCATCTCGCGAAGCTTGTATAAAATGATGTGTGGAAGCCTGTTTTTTGTCTTGTTCGATGCTTTTGATTGCAATCACAGCATTTTCCTCTTTGAGATGTTGCAGGATTGCTCGCATCTGAAAAAACAGGCATAAAAACGCTTTTGAAGGAAATCCTTCAACTTTTGGCCGGCGGATATGCTCTTCAGAGAGCATTTCACTGGTTAATGGATCGCGCAGTGA
Source organism: Chlamydiota bacterium (assembly GCA_003228815.1). Classification (GTDB taxonomy): domain Bacteria; phylum Chlamydiota; class Chlamydiia; order Chlamydiales; family Rhabdochlamydiaceae; genus Sacchariniichlamydia. Next base: position 12,207 of record QIGB01000004.1, read on the forward strand.
TAGCTTTTCCTCTATGCCCCGGATCAGTTCGACCGAATGCTCAGAAAGCCTACTCGATGCTTCAGCGAGAAAGTCATTTCGGGGAAAATCGACCCGGAGGATGCTTTTCGAAAGCTTTGAAAGCAGTCCCTCATTGATTTGTGTGACCACAATTCCATTTGGGAGTGTTTTCACCGGTTTTTTGGTGACTGTGAGCAATCTTGCTCTCAATAGGTAGAGCATCTCCCTTGAAATCTTAAGTGGAGTGATATGCTCTTGGAAAAAGGCTTTTATGGCCTCATCGTTTGGATCGCTGCGACTTGCGACACCAAATTCGTATAATCCTCCAGGTTTAGCCTGCATTTCTCACCACTGCGGAAAAATGGGCTGTAAATCATTGCAAAATTGGAAAAGGTGGCTTATTCGTCCTTTTCTCAAAAAAGAATTTTCAAGCTCCTTAAAATTGAGTTGAAAATCTCAATTTAAAAATATAAATACGCAAATTTTAGTAATTTGAAGACAGCAGATACCCTTGGGATACCCTTGGGTTCTCTCCAACGCACACACAAGGTAAAATATGTTTTGAAAGTTAAATTCGAATAGGAATTTGATACAATCTAGCCAAAATCATTTCCAAAATCCCTGCAAAAGGATACCCCTGCGACATAGAAATCCATATTTTACGCACACTTAGGGCCCGTAAAGAAATAACCTGACAATCCTCGAGGGAAAAATCGATTCATCTCCCGATGATTTTCCCTTGTACATATTGCAGGAATA
>QIGB01000034.1 GCA_003228815.1 Chlamydiota bacterium
CACGATAAGGTTCTCTCTATCAATTTTTTATTAGACAGCCCCTAGCAAGATAGGTTAACGGGCGGGGCTAAAAATGTACAAAGTCGAGTTAAGGGATGGGTCCGGAAATCCTATTCTGTCCAAAAGGATGCATTATGATGAAAGGGGAAATCTCACACGAGAAATCTTAAACGATTACCATCAGAACAAACAATCGATAGAGCGATCTTTCAGTTACTACAAGGAAAATAACCTTCTAGAAAAAGAGGTGAGTCCAACCGGAGTGACGATTCACTATACCTATTTGCCAGGAACAGACTTAGTCCATAAAAAAGAGACGATTGCTCCAAACGGAGAGCTCATTTACAGAGAAATCACCGAGTATGATGAAGACCATCTTCCCATTAAAATAATCCTTGATGATGTAAGCAACGAAAGACACATCCAAATTTTTGAGCGAGATCCACAAACAGGGAAAGTACAGAGACAGATCAACGTCTGTACGGATTTTGATTTAGGGATGGATCAATGGACAGACCTGCACGACTTCACCTATAACGCACAAGGCAACGTGGAGACTGAAATCGTTACTTATCCTGACCAAAGTTCCTATACTCTTTATTATAGCTATGACAATCAGGGAAACCTCATCAAACAAACCACACCAAGTGGGCGTGAATCTACATACTTTTATGATCAATTCGGCAGAAAAATTGAAGCAAAGGAAGTAGGCAAACCAAAACAGACATTTACTTATGACCGAGCTGGGCATTTGAGAACGAGCTGTCAAGGAGAAAAAACTACACATACTTTCTATGATCAAAAAGGATGTTTGCGTAAGTTTATCGATCCATTGGGCAACCGGGTTGAACAAAAATATAACAGTTTTGGTAAGAACATAAAAACCCATTATCCTTCTAATGTCGACTCAGAAGGAGAACGTTACGACCCCATCATAGAAACTCGCTATGATGTCATGGGCAACCCCATCACCACTTCCAATTCACTTGGTGAAACGACAAAATGCACTCATGATATTTTGGGGAACGTCCTTACTGAGACTGATCCCGAGGGCAATATAACTAGGTATTCGTACAATCAAGCAGGTTCCCTTATACGCATAGATCATCCTGATCAAAGTACCACCACTTTTACCTACGACCCTCTGCAGCGGAAGACTTCGAAGAAAATCTACAACCCTGGTGATGAACTGCTCTTAGAAGAATATTGGTCCTATGACAGTTTCCACCTTCTTGCCTATGCCGACCCAACGGGATTGACCACAACGTATCGCTATGATTACTGTGGGCGTAAAATTGAAGAAAATGCAGATGGGAGAGTCATCACATACACGTATGACGCTCGAGGGAACCTCCAGTCGGTGACAAAAAATGGCGCAACTTCTCATATGGTTTATAATGATGAGGGGGAAATCCTTGAGCAGTGGGAAGAAGACCAAAAGGGAAAAATCGAAAACTGGATGTCTTTTACCTATGATGAAGAAGGACGCAAAGTTTCAGCCACTCGCCAAACATCAGAAGGAAGGGCTTATGACACCTTTGAGTATGATGAAGACGGACGACTCATTTGTCATCGAGATCCCTTAGGGGCCTGTACAGAGATCCACTACCAGTCAGTAACAAATTCCCTCGGCCAGATTGTACAACAAAAAAAGACCCTTGATCCTCTTGGAAACCAAACAATAGAGCTCGAAGATGCGAATGGACATCTTGTGCTCGTTGAAAAAACAGATTCCAATGGAATTACCGTTGCAAAAGAAGAGAGGATGTATGACAGAGCTGGCAATTTGGCCAGGCGCATCATATCCATTTACGACCAAAGTCATCCGATCCGAGCCTATCAAACTGAGTGGAAATACAATAAACGGGGCTTTCCTATCCAAGAGATAGAAGAGGGCAAAAAAATAACCCTATTCGAATACGACTCTCGTGGAAATATCACGGAAAAAACAGACCCAAGAGGAGTGACACTCAACCAAAGCTTTGATGCCCTCAGTCGCCTTGTCATACAACAGAGTTCTGATGGAACCGTGCACAACACCTTCCATTTTCAAGATAAAGGAAAAACCCTCATTGCAAAAGACCACATTCATAGGCGCATATGGAAGCGCGTCTACAACCAATTTAGTGAGCTCATCTCCGAAGAAACACCTAATGGAGCTATCCAAACATGGACCTATGACAATGCAGGTAGATGCACCCTACATGCATTGCCAGACGGGTCCAGTATAGCTTATGCATATAGTGCCCTGCATATGGATCAAGCGATTCGTCAAAGCAAACAAAATAAAATCCTCTACCACCATACCTACAACCGCTTTGATGAAAATGGCCATGTTGCGGAAGAGCAGTGTATCCACAATCTCGGGACCCTTTATACCCAACATGATCTACTTGAAAGACCCAAGTCCACAACCTCTCCTTGGCATCGAGCAAGCATAGATTATGGCCCATCAGGACTTGTAACCGGAAGGGAAAACAGCTTTTTTCGCGCCAAAAACTACGAATATGATCCCCTAAATCAACTCATAAAAGAAGGGGTGAAAGAGCACCATTTTGATTCACTTGGCAACCCACTTGATCAGGCCGTTAATTCATTCAATCAAATCACTCAAGCAGGAGATATAACTCTTCTCTATGATGCCAGTGGGAACCTCAAAGAAAAACTCAAATCCACCCAAGTCACAAAATATCGTTACGATGCATTGAATCGACTCATCCAAATCGAGGATGAATCCAAGGTCACGTTTGAATACGACCCCTTTTCACGACTCTATGCTAAAAGAACCCAGCCTCCGGATCAACCAACCGAAGAGTATTATTACCTTTTCGATCAAGACCAAGAAATCGGCATCTACAATCAGGATCTACAGCTCCTCCAGCTAAAAGTTGTTGGATTAGGCTTGCAAGAAGACGTGGGAGGAACCGTTGCGATAGAAGTATGCGATGAGACCTATGTACCCCTTCATGATTTTTCAGGGAATATCATTGCCCTCATCAGTTCAAAAGGAAGCCTGGTAGAGACTCGAGACATCGATGCCTTCGGAGAAATTCTGCTCACACAGCCCTCCCTTAGCCCATGGGGTTTTAGTTCAAAGAGGATGGAGGAGGGACTTGTCTATTTTGTAGGCCGCTTCTATGACCCTGTCTTAGGCCGTTGGCTCACGCCTGACCCAGCTGGCGCAATCGACAGCCACAACCTCTACCTCTACGTTCACAATAACCCCTTAAGCAGACTCGATCTTTTTGGGCTCACCTCTGGTCCGATCCGCATCGAAATCAAACAAGAGATGTGGAGAAGAAAAGATCTGGATTTTGTTCCCGCAGTAGCCACTTTTGGAGAACACAGCATCGATTGCTTCGTTAGAGCTAGTCAAATAGAAAAAATCCAATTTAGCCCAGAAGAAATCAAGGGTGAAACTCTTTCCATCATCGATCATATCCCCGAGCTCATTGGGAGTGATGGAAACATACAAATCATTTTATATTTTAATGGGATCAAAAATAATGAAACGGACCATATAGCTGGATTGAAATCAATTTCTAACAACCTAGAAAAAGTTGCGCCAGGAAATGATTGTGTTATGATTGGTATGTTTAAAGAGACAAAAGGAGCTATGGGCGATCTTTTTGATGTTATCAAGCAAAAAGTTGGAATTAAAACACCAGAAGTGATTCTTGGAAGAGAAATCCTCACAACGTTTGCTGAAATCCTTGAGAGAATCCATCCTCTGAATACCCTTGCTTCAGTTGCTCATAGCGGGGGAGGTTCATGGCTTCAAGGGGCCCTTAATTGTATGAATACCGATCAAAAAGAACGCATAAATAATCGGCTGCTATCTGTTAACATTGCTCCTGCCTCCTGCATATCAAACGAAGCAGCTCTAAGAGCGACGAACTTTTACTCAAACAGAGACTTAATTACAGGAATTTTTGGTGTTACTTCAAAGGTAACAGCAGCTTTTCGAACCGCAGTGGGAGGGATAGTAGGGGGAGAGGCAGGAGCACACATGTCTTCTCGTCCAACATATAATGTGACGTTTTTAGACTCCAATAGACTCATCTCCCACGGGGTCGGTCATTCGGTTCTCTACAATACACAACAAAAAGCTTTAAAACGTGAATTTGGAGCACTAGAGGAAAAGTATGGTTTTTATAAAAAAGCACGTTAAGCTCATTCTTGTTTTGACAGCTGTCTTGATTGGTTCAACTTGGTACATAGTGAAAAGAGAAAATGATTATTTTACTCATCTTAACCGTATTACAAAGAAGTTCATAGGTGAAATGGAGAAAGAACATAAGTTTTCCTGTTTTAGCATAGGTGGATCACTGGCAGGAAATATTAAGGAAATTTCTATAAAATTTAATTGTTACGAAAAAAAATCGATAGAAGATGCAAGAAAGCTAGAAATAGAAAGTGTTGAGCGTTTTTGTGAGATGATCAATTCCCATAAAAAAATCCGTCCTCATTTAGAAGAATTCCCCTTTCCTAGTGAAAGAATGGAGATTATGATTTGTTTTTGCAAAGAAGACTTAACAAATTTTCCACCAGAAGAAAGTATTAGCCTCGTGATGAGCTGCAGAGAAAAACTCATTTACAAGATGGAATTCAATGATCATCGCCCAGATCAAACTGTTTTAAGAGAACCCTACAGTGAAGCTTATGAGAAAGTGTGGGGACCTCATTAGATGAGCAGGGGTTTCCGATTCATTTTTTGAGCCAGTTTATGACTCACTTTCCAAGTTGCCCGATCAACTGTTTATTGCGCTTTCCGGTGAAATTCTGTTACTTTGAATTTTAAAAGCACCTCCATTTGAAAAAGGATGGCCCATGAAATTAGGAGCTGGGCATAAATAAAGTTTCTTTTTTTTAGGAGTGTGGGATTATGGAGTAATTCCACTCTGGGTGAAATTCCTCTCCCTCAATCATCAACGCAGTAAATTCCTCGTCCGAAATTTTCTTTCCTTTTTCATACTCATTTTTATCCAGTACGGCTCGTACGATCAGCCCCTCAGAGGTTGTAGTATTTGCAATGAGATTTACGACCAATTCCATGGAAGTAAGAGGCTTGCCTCTCCAATTAATTGAAATGTAACTAAATAATCGATGCTCGATCTTGTTCCATTTACTGGTCCCGGGAGGAAAATGTCGCACACATAATTTTAATCCCGTTTCGTCAGCAAACTTCTGTAACTCACGTTTCCAAAGGCGAACTCTACAACCATTGCTTCCGCCACAATCTGCTGTTATTAGGAGCTCTCTTGCCTCTTGGTATATCAGTGATCCCATTTTGTACCACCACGTTCTAATCGAATTTACTGCAAATTCCGCCGTATCTGCACTAATTCCTACAGAAACCCACCCTTCATTTCTGCCAATATCATACACGCCATAAGGCGTAACCTTTCCCAATTTTTTATCTGGAAAATCGTGCCCGTTGACTTCGCAGGGATGGCCTTTTTGACTCCACTCTCGTCCGTTATTTTTGTAGTTTCCAATATTTTCTTTCTTCTTTCCATCTACCGAAATTATTGGCTGTCCGTATTTTAAAAAATCGTTTACATCTTTATTAAGGTATTCAAACTGAGCATTACGATCTTTATGTGAATTACCCTCTAATGTTTTCTTATTAGCTTGAAGGCTGTACCCAAGTTCGTTGAGCAAGTTCCCTACCGTTCTATAACTTATTTTACAGCCCTTTTTACTTAGTTCATCAGCTAGATTTCTCGTGCTCTTGCAAGTCCATTGTAAATGTGATTCTGGGTCACCACGAGTAGTTGGTTCAATTAACTCAATTAATTGATTAACGATTTTCGACTGGCTACTACTTATCTTCTTTCTTCCTGCGCCAACTTTTCTAATTCGCTTTGATCTAGGGCTTGCAGTCGGATTTTCAACTTCCCTGATTCCTTTTCTGATGGTAGGGCAGGATATGCCCGTTGCCTGATGCAGTAATTTAATCCCACCATGCCCATAGGAAAGAGCTTCTACGGCACACCATAGCCGTCTTCCTTTTTCATTAAGGCAGTCATGAATCTGTTCCCACTTGGTTTTTACTGACGTGACAAGCTCGGGTGTAACCTTCATAGGTTTTATTTAGCATAATCCAGGAAAAATGAGAAACTTTATTTATGCCCAGCCCCTAATAAACACTATAATACAGGAGCGGCATTTCCTCCCAGCCCTAAAGGACTGGGTATCCATGCCGTCATATAGATGAAACTGCAATGGAAAGATCAGGAATTTCTCAAAATAGAGGGAAATCTCTCGGCGCCTTTTGAAGAACTGTTGCCTTTAAGAGGGATTTGCGCTATGATTTCTACTTTAATCTGAGGAGAGCAGATGTCATCTGTTAAGAAAAAACGTCAAAAGAAGATCGCAAAGCACAAACGCAAAAAACGAAGACGTCGCGATCGTCATAAAAATAAATAATTTCTAGCGCTTTCCCTATGTGGAAATATCCCGAAATTTATGATGTCATCGTCGTCGGAGCTGGCCATGCTGGCTGTGAAGCTGCCCATGCTTCTGCCCGCATGGGTTGCAAGACTCTCCTCTTGACGATGAATCTCGACACAATCGGCAAAATGAGCTGCAATCCTGCCATTGGAGGGACTGCAAAAGGTCATCTGGTCCGGGAAATCGATGCCCTCGGCGGCATTCAAGGAAAAATTGCAGATCAATGTGCGATCCAATTCCGGATGCTCAATGCATCGAAAGGGCCAGCCGTCTGGTCACCCAGAGCACAAACTGACAAATTTGCCTATCAATCCACAATGAAACGTTTCTTGGAAGAGGTTGATGATCTCTTTTTGAAACAAGGAACCATCGAATCTTTGATCGTTGAGGATGGCCAAATCAAAGGCGTCTGCACAAAAGAAGGAATTGCCTACCAAGGAAAAACGATGATTCTTTCGGCAGGGACTTTCATGAAAGGTCTCATCCATATTGGAGAAACTTCTTATGCTGGGGGACGTGCTGGAGACCAGCCAGCTGAGGGCCTTTCCAAAAATTTGCTTGAGCTAGGATTTCGTCTCGGAAGATTGAAGACAGGCACTCCCCCTCGCATCCACGCACGGAGTGTCGATTATTCTCAAATGGAAGAGCAGCCGGGAGAAGAGGGTTTGGCATTTTCCTATGACGAACCCTTTGGACCACGCCTTCCTCAAATCAGTTGTTGGATCACTTATACCAATGAGACTTGTCAGAAAATCATCCAAGAGAATTTTCATCGTTCCCCATTGTATTCGGGTGTGATCAAAGGGACGGGCGTTCGCTATTGCCCTTCGATCGAAGAAAAAATCAAGCGCTTTCCCGATAAGAAGCGGCATCAGATCTTTTTAGAACCCGAAGGATTGGACACTGATGAGATCTATGTCAATGGCATCTCTTCTTCTCTTCCTTTTGATATACAATTGCAAATCTTGCATAGCATTCCGGGCCTCGAAAAAGCAGAGGTGATCCGTCCTGCTTATGCCATTGAATATGACTACGTAACGAGTGGCCAAGTCAATCTCACCCTGGAGACGAAAACCATTTCAGGTCTTTATTTCGCTGGCCAAATCAATGGAACAACTGGCTATGAAGAAGCTGCCGCACAAGGCCTCATTGCCGGAATCAATGCCGCCAATAAAATCCTAAAAGAACCTGAATTCTACCTCAAACGCTCTGACGCTTATATAGGTGTGATGATCGATGAACTGATCGCAAAAGAACATACTGAACCTTATCGGATGTTCACTAGCCGAGCAGAACATCGTCTTCTTCTCAGACAAGATAATGCCGATTTGCGTCTTCGCCCCTATGGCTATCAACTTGGTCTCATCGATGAAACTCGCTATCAAAAACTCCTCACAAAAAAACACGCCATTGAAGAGATGCTTTCTTTTCTTCGAAAAACCTACAGAGACAAGTACAATCTTGCTCAATATCTTTGTCGACCTGAAGTGACTTATGATCAGCTCATCAAAAAATTTGCCATTCCTGATCATGGAGGGGAAATCAATCGCCAAATCGAACTCTCTCTCAAATATGAGGGCTATATTCAGCGGCAAAAAAAAGAAATTGCCAAACTCGATCAGATAGAGAACATCAAAGTCCCCCATGATTTTGATTTCAGAGCTGTTACAGGTCTTCGCAATGAAGCTAAAGATGTTTTGCAAAAGATCCAGCCGGTCAACCTTGGGCAGGCCTTACGACTTGCTGGTGTTAATCCCGCCGACATTTCGATCTTAATGGTAGCAATAAAGAAACAAAATTTTGCAAAATAAGCATATGAATATTTTGTTAGCTTTTCTTTTTTTCCTCCAAACTCCCCAGCCTTCGCAGCAAAAAGTCACAACAAAACAAATTCCGCAGAAACAAAAAGAATTACAAGCCGTTGCTCAAATGACACATCCTTCTCGGAGCATCATGATCGTCAGCCCCAAAGAGCGAGCCAATGACTACCTCAAAGCCTGGGAGCTTCTCAAACAAGAAAAATCGACAGCAAAAGTCTATTTTGATTTGTCTGACGGGACAAAAATTTCGAATGTGATTGATATGAAGCTCATGCCCAACGACACCCTCATCGTTTTTCGCTATAGCACCCCGCAAGGCATTAAATTCCAAGTTGTTGAGGTGGAAGACATCCTCGGCATCATGCACCAATAAATACAAGAAGCTAATCTCCTTGGAAGGAATGTTTTTATGGCTAGTACAAAAAACTCAGCCGAAACATCCGATCTGGTATGCTCCACTGAGCACAGTGTACTATTATGCATATTCTTCATCTAAAAAATTTTCCTATTTATCAGCAGCTGCAGCTGGAGGAAGCTCTTCTTCGCCTTGACGATCGCAACTTTTGCATCATCAATGAAGGGTCACCACCTGCGATCGTGATGGGGATTTCAGGAAAACCGAGTGAACTCATTCAACTGGAGAAATTGTCTCAGAATCCAATTTCGATAATCAGACGTTTTAGCGGGGGTGGCACTGTCGTTGTCGATGAAGAGACTCTTTTCATCTCTTTCTTGTTCCAGAAAGATGCTCACGATTTCTTCCCTTATCCAGAACCGATTTTGCGATGGTCTGCAGAGATTTATAAAGAAGCATTTGGTCTTGCCGGTTTCTCTCTTCAGGAAAATGACTATGCCATTGGAGAAAAAAAGGTCGGTGGAAATGCACAATACCTGAGAAAGAAACGTTGGCTCCACCACACAACTTTCTTATGGGATTATAAAAAGGAAAATATGGATCTTCTACTGCATCCACAAAAAACTCCAAAATATCGAAAGGAAAGATCACACGAGGACTTCCTCACTCATCTATCTGTTCATTTACCGAGTAAAGAGCATTTTATCAAGAACTTTAAAGAATCGCTTGAAAGCCGCTATCCAATAGAAGAAATCTCCATTGATTCTCTTTTGCCTCTTTTAGATGAGCCCCACCGCAAAAGCACAGAGATTATATTTTTGAATCATCTGAATTTAGAAGCATCCGAATGCTCTCCCCTGCCACTTTTCGGCCCATAAGGGAAATGGATTCGGTCAATGGAATGTCTTTGGGACAGACTTGAACACAGTTTTGGGAGTTGCCGCAATCGGACACGCCACCTTCTTCCATGAGTGGCATCAGTCTTTCTCTGGCTGTGAGTTTGCCAATGGGATGGTTATTGAAAAGACGCGCTTGAGAAATGATGGCCGGACCGAGGAATTTGGAGCGGGAATTCATTTGGGGACACGACTCATTGCAACAACCACAGCTGATACAGGTCGAAAGGATGTAACGAACTTCTTGTACTTTGGAATCGATCGTTGGACCAAAGCCTTTATCCAAAGAATTATCGACTTCAACCCACGCATTGATTTTTTTGAGATTTTCAAACATTTCTGTTCGATCGACAATGAGATCCCTGATGAGAGGATAGGTCGTAAAGGGGGCAAGAGTGATGGTATCGCCGCCAGTAGCTTTGAGAACTTGATCAATTAAGATGACACAAGCTTGGACCGGACGACCATTGACAAGCATGGAGCAGGAGCCGCACACGATTTCAAGACATCCTTGTTCCCATACAACAGGAGCCACTCTCTCACCTTTTTTGTTGATCGGATTCTTCTGGATGTCCATCAATGCAGCCATCACATTGTAAAATGGCTTGAGTTCAAGCTCAAACTCTTCCCAGTATTGCTTGCCTGGTATGCCTCGATAGATCTTTAAAGTGAATTTCTGGCTCATAATCTTTTAAATACCATAAAGGCTTCTCATAAGGGAAGTTTGATGTTGTCAGGAATATTTTCTAGTTTGGGTATGACCCTTTTGGCTTTGGCATACTCACGCAAAACGGGTTTGATGTAGGGATATTCAACAGGAATGTACGAGATGTCGGGTTCGTTGGGATTGTAGGTGGCAATGGTATGCTTGAGCCAGTTCTCATCGTCACGCTTGGGGAAATCGGGCTTGAAGTGGGAACCGCGGAACTCATTGCGAAGTAGTGCTCCTTTTGTGATGACAAGTGCAAGTTCAAGCATGTAGCGAAATTGATTGGCAAAGGCATAGGTCTGGTTCATCTGATTGCTTTTGTCATCGAGGGTGATGTTTTGATAGCGCTCGCGGATTTCTTTGAGCTTTTGCATCACCATTTCAAGATCGTGATTGTCCCGTTTGACGGTGACAAAGCGGATCATGAGATCGGCCATTTCGTCATGCAAGGCGTGTACGTTTTCTTTGCCATTTCGAGAGAGGAGATCTTGCTTGAAATCGTCTTCTTTTTGGAGGGCCTCTGTGAAAATAGAATCGGGGAGTTCTTTTTCTTCGAGAGTTTCCATATAGCGGGGTATTTCTACCCCAACAACAAGACCAGCATAGATACAGGCTAAAAGAGCATTGGCTCCTAGGCGATTGGCTCCATGATAGAGATACTCGCATTCACCAATGGCAAAACATCCTTTGATATTGGTTATTTGCCTAAATCGCTCCATCCGATCAGAATCATCGGCAGCTGGCCAATCACACCAGGCTCCTCCCATCGAGTAGTGAACGGCTGGGAAGATTTTCATGGGTGTTTTACGGGGATCTTCTCCTGTAAATTTACGATAGATATCGAGGACTGATTCGAGTTTATGCAAGGTCTCTTCAGGGAGATGGGTCACATCAAGGTAAACTTGATTTTTGCCATCAATACCGAGTCCAAGTTCACAGACACGTAAGACCTCTCGGGCTCCAATATCGCGTGGAACAAGATTTCCAAAGGCGGGATAGAGTTCTTCGAGGAAATACCACGGCTTGCCGGTTTCACCACAAGGGATTTCTTTTCCTTCAGGAGTGGTGATTTTTTTGGAAGAATCGCCATAGACCCAGACACGTCCTCCTTCACCGCGCACCGATTCGGAAATGAGGCGGAGTTTGTCTTGTCCAGGAATTGCCGTTGGATGAATCTGAATGAATTCGCCATTGGCGTATTTCATCCCTTGCATATACAGGCGTCCCATTGCAGCGCCGGTACAAAAGGTCGAATTGGTTGAAAACTTGAAGATGAGCCCCGGACCGCCGGTTGCAAACACAACTGCATCGCTTCGTAAGATCTTGTGTTCCATGGTGACCATGTCCATCACAACCACCCCGCGAGCTGTCCCCTCGTCATCCATGACGAGGCGCATGAACTCAAAAAATTCAAATTTTTCCACAAGTCCCTTCACTTCGTAGCGGCGGACTTGCTCATCGAGAGCATAAAGGAGTTGCTGACCGGTTGTAGATCCGCAAAAGGCAGTTCTATGGTAGAGGGTTCCCCCAAAACGGCGCACATCGAGAGTCCCTTCTTTTGTTCGATTGAAGGGGCATCCAAAGCGATCGAGCATCCGGATGATGCCAGGAGCGGCCAAAGCCATCTCCAAAACAGGAGGCTGATCGACAAGAAAGTCGCCCCCCTTGATGGTGTCATAAGCATGTACGAGAGGGCTGTCGTCTTCATTTTTCAAGTTGAGTGCAGCGTTGATTCCCCCTTGCGCACAGACAGAATGAGAACGTTTGACTTTGGTGACGGAAATCAGCTTCACATGGCAACCCGCTTCCGCAAGCTTCATTGCAGCAGCAAGTCCTGCTAACCCTCCTCCAACGACAATGACTTCTTTTTTTTTCTTGGCCATAGTTTTTAGTGTTTTAAATTGAGAAAATAAGTCCCCCAAATGGATGCAAGCCCTAGAAAAGAAATGACGATCATGATGGCAATCGCTACTTTGCGTGCTCCTGTTTGAGCAGTGGATTTGATGACCCATCCCCAGGTCAACATGGAAGTCCAAAGTCCATTAAACGCATGAAAACATGCAGAAAGGACAAAAACAGTATAGATGCCAACCCAAACCCAACTTTTAAATGTATTGCGAACAGCAAGTAGGGATGCTGTTCCAAAAGAAGGGGCTACGGCAATCACTTCTTTTTGATCGATGCGTCTTTTTGTAATTGCCTTTGTCAGATTTTCTTCTTCTTCATAATTTTGCGCCGTCTGCAAAATGATCGACTCTTGTTGACTAAAGCGAGTGGAAGCTTGACCACGGATATCTTCGGCAGCTCGATCTAAAGCTTGTCGACTTTGATTTTGCCCTGTCTTCATCTCTTCTTGCGTCTTTGGACCGATCAATTCGACATTCAATCTCTGCGTAACAGTATAGAGTCCGGGATCCATCGTGATTGTGACAAGATATTTGGGATGCAAAGAGCCCTCATTGACAGCATCGGGATATTCCAAGAAGCGGAACTTCACAATGTGCAAGATGAGTAAAACGACCAAAATCCATGAAGTGATCCGTTGCCATGTATAGGCTTTATTCCGGCTATATTTGAAATAGGGCTTGGACCCATCCGTTTTCATCGAATTGGGTTTAGAGGTGCGCAAATAGTAAATTCCCCAAACCATATGAATCAAAATGGGAATTCCTAAAAGGCCGATCTCGATGACCATCAAATAAGGAAGTTCGTGAAGGAGATTCACCATCCGGACAAACCCCGCACCACTCTCTCCTAGAAGAAGAGCTGCTTGTGAGTTGGTCACCATGTGTTCAATGAGAAAAATGACAAGCCAAAGGCCTGCGAGAGACTGGATCCTCCTCCAAATAAAAGCTTTGGGTAAGGTATCGATTTTAGATGCCATAAAGTATTATCCTATCGCCTCTAAACGAAAAAATCGAGAAATATTTTCGCTTACTATTTTGTCCACTTCGCTTAGAGAAATCCCCTTAATTTCGGCAATTTTTTCGGCTATTTCCACAACAAAAGCTGGTTCGTTTTGTTTGCCTCTGTGGCTTTGCGGGGCCAGATAGGGAGTGTCGGTTTCTACAAACATCCGGTTTAAGGGAACATATCGCACCACCTCTCGAAGTTCTTCTGATTTTTTAAACGTGATGATGCCCGAAAAGGAGACAAACCAACCCCGATCCAAACATCCCTTGGCTTCTTCTTTTGTTCCAGTAAAGCAATGCAATACGGCCGGTAGATCTTGAGCCATCTCATCGGCAATAGAAAAGAGATCGCCAAAAGCATCTCTGCAATGAAAAATGATCGGGAGCTTAGTGTGCAGAGCCAATTGCAAATAGCGGACTAAGAAATCCTGCTGCACTTTTTTGGGAGAATGCTCATAGAAATAATCAAGCCCCGTCTCACCAATCGCAATGAGCTTGTCGACCACTCTTTCTACGATGGGGAAAAAGGTTTCCCCGTCTTCTTGCACATCGTGAGGAGTCGTCGCTGCAGCATTAAATATGTTTTTATTGCGCTTTGCTAACTTGAGCCCCTCCTCGAGAGAAGGTTGATCCGTGCAGATGTTGATGATGGTTTTGACACCAGCTTCCTTTGCCCGATCAACTAGGTCATCGACCTGTGGGAGAATTTGGGAGCTAGTCAAATGCGCATGAGAGTCTATCAAAGGGCCTCTATAGACCGGTTTTCTTTATGCATGTAGATTTGATTCCCGCAGCCACACCCTTTTTTCTTTTTCTTTTTTTTCGTTTCTACTTGTTGGAGAGAATCCCCTTTTTCTTTGTAGGAGACAGGACTGGCAAAGGCAATCCCAGAGATAAGTACAGACATTCCAATTAGATATTTCATTTTCAACCTCTTTTGTTAGGGTTCATAGGATTACACACCAAATTTTAGACGAAGATCGATTTTATGAATATCACGTGTTGTCAAAATTGTGACATTTTCTGCGATCTTTTCTGCTCGATCGTATTGGTGCCACTTATGAAGAGGCTCAACTTCTTCAAAAGAATAGCCATGGACAAAATCCTTCCCAGAAAAGGGCTTTGAAAACTCCTCTTCTATGAGCTCTTCCCAATTGCGCTCATTTTTATGGCCCCAAGTTTGCACTTTACGAAAGAGTCCTTCTTTGCTGCGCACCCAACTATAGTGATGAATGAGCGGCCTTTCTTTTTCTACAAAGCGGAGTGTTGTTCCTTCGGCAAGATGAAATGTCCCCGCCCTTTCTTCAGGATGCATCAACGCCTCATAATGTAAAGCGGCTTTACTTATCAAAAGTGGGGTGTCTTCTACTTCATTAGCTCGGTACTTTGCTTCGCGAAAATACCAATAACAAGAGAGCCGCAAAGCCGCATAATCTTGAATGGGAAAAGTTTCCAGCCACCTTCTAAAACGTTTACCTTCAACAATCTCATCTGCGTCGAGGAAGAGAACATTTGTTATTTCTGCCTTTAGAAAATGAGTGCCAATCATCCGCCCGATATTGTGCCAAAAATGGGCTGAATGTTTCCCATAAAAATTGTCTTTAGAAAACGGATATTGGATGAAGTGAATATTGTGATGGAAGGCATAGATCCCCTTCAGCAGGGAAAGATCTTCGGGGGTTTCATCAAAAAAGTGATCACAAACACATACGAGAACTTGGTCAGAAAAGCAAAGCGCTTCTTCGAGACACTGTCTCAAAAAAGGCGCTTCATTGCTCGAGAAATTTATGATTGTTGCAAACACAACTTCATATTATCATTCGCGAAAAATCTATTGTGCAATTTATGGCTTTATTTTTCGCGAATGGTAATATTCTTCCAGGGGATCATTTTCAATAGGTGCAGCAGGGTGTTTATTTTCTATGAAGCTGAATACTGACGCCAGCCATCCTCATTGGTCGAATAAAAAGTTTGTGTAGTTGTCATAACCCTCCTTTTTTGGAAGATATTATAAGAAAAATGCGAACAAAACTGAATACGAAATGATTTTTATATCAATAAGAAAAAATTTTTCTTGCGGTATATTTTTATTAAAATCTACTATCAAGTTATGCGATATATATGGCTTTTCGTCCTCTTTTGCTCCACCCTCATAGCCGACCCTCCTAAGGTGGTTGTCTTTGATTATGGAGGCGTTGTCGCAAGGGTGAATCGAAAACCGGTGATCGAATTTATCAGTGAAAGCCTAGGAAAATCCTATCGAAAAGTAAAAAAAGACTTTGCAAGAGAAAAACTCTATCATGCTTTCAACGAAAAAGCCTCCTATTGGGAAAAATACGCCAATCATTCTCTTCCTCAGAGTTGGTTTAATTCACTTGAGGTCTATAAAAAAGCAATGATGCGAGAGACTCCTGGAATGCGGGATGTGATATTGGAAATCAAAATGCAAGGGATTCAGGTGGCGCTTCTTTCGAATACGACGAAATACAGGGCCCATTTCATTGAATCGATGGGAGGATATGATCTCTTTGACCCTATCTTACTCTCCTGTTACTTAGGTGTGAGTAAACCGGATCCCAAAATCTATCGCCGCCTTTTGCAAAGCCTGCTCTGGGATGCAAAAGATGCTGTCTTCATCGACGACAAAAAAGAGAATGTGGAAGCCAGTCGAAAATTTGGCATTGACGGGATCCATTTTGAATCTGTTGAAAAGCTTAAAAACGATCTGCGAAAAAGAGAAATCAATTTTT
>QIGB01000054.1 GCA_003228815.1 Chlamydiota bacterium
TAACCAGAAATTTCCCAGCGTCTCATTGTTTGAATGGACACACCTAGGATTTTTGCGGCTTCACCAATTTTGAAAAATCTGTTCATTTGAACATATACTAACAGATATGTATAGATTTATGCAAGCAGTTACTAGCCCCAAACCAACATAAAAAAACCATTTCGCGATATTCATAGCACTAATCCATCATAGGCAATGGTGACTTTTATGCCACGCTCCTCGGCCAATTGTACAATCTGTTTTTCTGCTTTTTTTGCATGGGAGACGATGTCACTGCCGCAATGGGTGACAATCATTTCTGGGACATGATGTTTCTTGCACCAAGTGAGTTGTTGGCGGACATTGGCATGGCCAAAAATTTTGTCTCCTTTCTTGCGGATCATGATGCGGGTGATTGTGGCTCCATCTCCGATGTAGACTTGAATGTTTTTCAGAGCGTCGTCCATTTGTTCAATCCACGCGACATCGGGAGCGTAAAAGAGGCGCATGTTTTCGCAAGTGATGCGATAGCCGACTGCAGGACAGCGAAGCGAATGGATGAGGGAAAATGCCTCGAATTGGATGCCACAGATTCTTCGTTTTTTTCTGGGCTCAATGACGTGACGTAATTTTTGCGGAATGGGAAACGCATCGATGAGTTCCCATGTTTTTTTTGTTGCCCAAACAGGACAAGGCGAGCCTTCTTTTAGGCCAAAGGCGTGGTCGGGATGAGCATGCGTGAGCACAATTTGATCGGGTTTGATCCGATCAATTTTTCCTAGCCACGTTGTTCCGCAATCAACCATGACTCGTTTTCCCTTAGAGGCAAAGAGGGTAGCGGTATGCATGGCATGGAGTTTGGATTTTGGTTTGATCTCTCCCCGTGTTCCCAGAAAAGTGATTTTCATGTCTTTTCCTCAAGAGAAGCGAATGGGTGCAAAGATCCCCACAATGGCCATGACTGCAAAAAAGATCAGAAAGGTTCCTATCACCCATCCCCACATCTGTTTTACAGAGAGTGTTGCGGGTTCATGATGCTGCATGGTCATCCCTTTTGACATCATCCCGTGCTTGATCCCTTTTTTGACCATCCACGAATTGATGGGGTAGGCGACGATCGATCCGACAATGGTTGCAAGGGACATCATCCCCCAAAAATAGAGAGTGAAGGGATCGGATGCAACTGGGTAGTGGTATTTGATGAAGACGATAACAGGAAACATTCCCGTCATCACCATATTCATTGAGACGGTTTCAGGAAAAATGGTTTTTTTCACTGTTTCTGCATAAGATTTGAACATCGTGCGCATGAAGAGGGCTTGAAAAATGAAGAGGCCAAAGAGATAGGCAGCCGAGTATTCGATGATCACTTCGATCCCGTTGGGAATATTCACATAGTGAAGGAAAGCGGCCATCACGATGATGGCTGTTGCATCTCCAGCGACGCAATGAATCAGAGAGCCAAGAGTTTGTTTCCAATGGACATTGATGAACTGATCATGGGTTTCTGGCATAGGTTGTCGGCAAGAAAGGAAATAGAAAAAAAGTCCCAAAGGGCCGGTATAGAGAATGACGAATGCCCAAGCGAGCGTCATGATCCGTAAAGATGGAGTGTTTTTGAATTGGTCCCACAGGACAAAAAGGAGTGATCCTAAAGTGAGGACAAACCACAGGAGTAAAATTCCATCAATCATAATTTTCTCAACAGTTGTAAAGCGTTTTGTGGGGCATATCCTTTTTCATCATTGTCGAAATAGCAAAAAACTTCGATGCCCTTTTTCGACCACTCTAAAAATTGCTGCGCCCATTTGTCAAGGGCTCTTGGACTGTAGCTACCTTGATAGGCTCCTTTGGGCCCATGCAGTCGAACATAAGCAAATTTTGCTGTCACAAGACGAGGGGTCTTTTCCCCTTCGAGTTCATACAAACATAGGGCATGACCCCGTTTTTTCAGAAGGGTATAGACTTCTTCACAGAGCCAGCTTGTTTCACGAAATTCAAAGGCATAGCGATAGCCCTTTGGCAAAGCTTTTAAGAACTCTTCAAAACGTTCCAGGTTGAGGGGCCATTTTGGAGGGAGTTGAATCAAAATGACGGCCAGATTTTTCTTGAGATGCGCAATCCTCAAAAAAAACTTCTTTAATGAACTTTTTGGATCTTTGAGTTTTTTGATATGAGTGATGAAACGGGAGGCTTTGACGGAAAAGAGAAAATCTTTTGGGACCGAGTCTTGCCAGTGCTTGAGTGTGGTGATTTCGGGGAGTTTATAGAATGTATTGTTGATCTCAACAGTAGAAAAGTCTTCGGCATACTGGGTGAGAAAATCTTTTGCAGAAAGTCCTTGGGGGTAATAAGGACCTTTCCAATGCATGTAATGCCACCCCGACGTCCCAATATGGATCTTGGCTTTTCGCTTTCCCATGGTTTTTATTTACCATGAAGGAGGTTGTCTTTCTAGAGCTTAATTTTTCTTGGGAAGAAACCAGCGTACGACTCTACTTACTCCCGAATGTTTAGAACCAGGAGGTTTCAGAATGGGTTTCGGTGTAGGGGGTGCAGGGGGTGTAGGGGGTTCTTCTTCTGGACGCTCGACAATTCCTGCGCCGCCTAGCTCACCGCGAATCTGCATAAGGATTTCACCGAGTTTATTTCCGTCCTCTTCATCTTGGTAACCATCTCTTCTGCTACCTTGGTAGAAGAGATAATTATCACCGGTTGCAAGAAGTTTTTCTTTGAATGAACGATTTAGGGAAAATTTGGCTAGGAGAACCTCGTGCATGCATTTGACTTGATTGTCGGCCCAATCGTTGCTCATCAGTTTTTTGTTGTTCTTTGCACATTCGATTGCTTCTTCTATAGTCAATCTCTGGAATTTGTTCATGTGCTTGGGAAATTGCATTGCAAGAATCGCTACACTCGCGCTACGAAATATGCATTCCTTCATGGCAATTGTGCATGGATGAGAATTCCTAAGACAGTGGAAATCTAAAGGGGCATTTCCATGACTTGTGTCAAATATATTGCTTGAGAGAAGAGTGCCAAATCTCTTGGAAAGTCCTGTTCCCATTTGGACGAGTTCGGTACTCCAACGACTTCTTTGAAGGAGATCTTTTTCTGAACTGAGACGGCTTCTTGAAGGGGGATCTTGCCTTCTTTTAAGACCGTGAAATTTCTTATCGGGAAGAGCACTCGTTTTATCCACTAATCTTGGTTGCACTTTTTCCGCAGACCTATTAGCGACCATGCTACTGTCTGCACCTGCCTCTTCCATATCTTCTGGATCCTCATCATGAATAACGAATGTGCCTGAGGGTTTTTCAACAGGATCGGGTGGTTTCATTGATTCCGCAGTACCTTCGGCTGGCAGTTCATGAATAATTACGGATCCCCTTCTTTCTAATATTCGGCCTGTATGATCACTTTCACTTGGAGTAGAACAAAGAACTCTTCGTGCGATGAGGGTGATGCCTACAACTCCGATTGCAGCAACAAGGGCTACTTTTGGATTCGCTGTGAGCACCGTTTTTGCTCCTTCGCATAAAGGAATTTGTTGACAGAATTGAGAAATTGCTGATGTAGACATAAAAATGACCTCTTATTATTTTAAGGGTTCCAGTGGTCTATTATTATACTTGTTTGAGGTATTTTTTATCAATTGAAAAATTTTTTATTAGCTAAAAACAATGTCAAGAAAGAGCATCGCCACAAAGCCCACCATGAGACCAAAAGTGGCCTGCCGGGCATGCCCTTTTCGATGTGATTCGGGAATGATCTCATCGCTAATGACATACAGCATTGCCCCAGCGGCAAAGGCAAGTCCCCAGGGGAGAAGGGGATGGAAGAGAGTGACAATGCTTGCACCTAAAAGCCCTCCAATGGGTTCGATTAGGCCAGTCAAAAGGGCAACGAGGAATGCACGCATTTGGGAATAACCGATGGTCACAAGAGCCAGCGCTACCACGAGTCCTTCTGGAATATTTTGCAAGCCAATGCCGAGGGCAAGGGTCATGCCACTGGCGAGGTCTCCTGTTCCAAAACTGACACCAACAGCAAGTCCTTCTGGCAAGTTGTGCAGGGTGATTGCGTAGACAAATAGCCAAACGCGCTTGATATTGATTGCTGATTGTCCTTCGACACCTTTATAGAAATGCTCGTGAGGGATAAAGCGATCACCAAGCCAGAGGCAAATGCCACCAAGTAAAATCCCGATGACCATGATGTTTGCTCCAAAGAAATCACGTCCCGCGACATCGAGTCCTGGAATAATGAGCGAAAAGGATGTTGCTGCAAGCATCACCCCTGCACCAAAGCCCATGAAAATATCTTGGGTGCGCAGTGAGATGTTTTTGGTGAAAAAGATGGGAAGGGCCCCGATGCCTGTTGCAAGGCCTGCGAAAAGACTAAAAAGCCCGCCAATGAGCCAGAGGGGCAACGCTTCTATGTTCATCGTTTCGACAGAGCAACCAGCTCGCGATTCATGAAGAAGGTGAGGAAGGTCCGAATCCCTACAAGGGCAGCTAAAATCCCAACTCGATAATAGTCTGGATTTGTTGTGGTCTCGATCACATCGGCAGCCACAATGAATTCTAGGCCTAAGATAATCATGCGACCAAATTTGAGCCGAATGAGATCCACTGAATCCATTTTGGCAGTTTTAGTGTGTTTATATTGACGAAAAAATTGATAGATCGCCATAAACGATCCACATACAATGACAACAACACCAATGAGCGCTACTACCTTTTTGACCACCATGAGAAAAAGATGCAGAAGAGTTGTCCCTTCCGGGACAATGAAAAAATGATTAATCCATTCCATATTGCTCACAATAATTAGTGATCTCTTTTTTGGAAAGCATGCGCTTCAATCCCTAGTGCCAAATTGAATTTGCTCGACATATTTTGAAAGGCAATAAGAGCTGTGAGTTCGACAATCTCATCATCGGAGAAATGATTTTTTAACCGGGCAAAAAGTTCATCAGAAACTTGTTTTGCTGTGTCTGTGACGGCTTCTGCATATTCTATGGCGCACTTTTCTTTTTCATCAGGAGCGCTTTTTGTTTTTCGCTGAAGAGCAAAGGCATTCATATCAACGCAAAACGGGCAATGATTGACCTCTGAAACGCGGAGCATCACTCTTGTTCGTAGAACGGAATTTAAGGGAGATTTTCTCCTTTCAAAAAAACGAAGAAAAGAAAAAAACAGCTTGAGTAATTTCGGGCATCTTCCCCAAAGAAGAGTGGGCAAAAGCGGCTTGCCGTATGCCTTATCTTGATGACGATATAGCAATTGCAGATACCAGGGGTATTCTTTACGGGGTTTGGGGGGAATCCGACTCATAAATCGCTATTATACGAAGGTAAAAATATATTTAAAGTTTCATCATGATTTTCGGGCTGCTCGAGCAGGAAAAAAAGCGTTGGTTCCTAAGAATTGCTTAGAACTGCGCGGTAGCGGATTTTGCCTGCACGGAGTTTGGCGATGGCTTCATTGACTTTTCCCATCGGAAACTCTTCGATTTGGGGCAAGATGTTATGGAGTGCTGCAAAGTTGAGCATTTTCTTTTGGATCGGACGCGAAGCGACGTTGCTACAGCTGATCAATTTTCTTCCGATAAAGAGATTGATAATGGGGAGTTCTAGATTGATTTCTAACCCTCCTAATAGACAGAGATTGCCTCGGGGTCGTAGCATTTCGACAACGGGAACCCAATCCAAACCTGTACTTGTGGCAGAAAGAATGAAGTCGAATGAATTTTTCCATTCTGCATAGGAAGAAGAATCCTTTACATGGATAAAATGATGGGCACCAAATTTTTTTGCGTCATTTTCTTTGTCTGCTGAATGGGAAATGGCTGTGACTTCACACCCGAGGGCTCGTACGAACTGGATTGCGAGATGGCCAAGTCCTCCGATACCAAGGACAGCAACTTTCATCGTGGGGGCTATTTTATGTTCGATTAAGGGAGCAAAAACCGTAGCTCCACCACATAATAAGGGAGCAGTCTCTGCGGAAGGAAGAGCCTCGGGAATTACAAATGCGAACCGTCCATCTGCAACGATTTCTTTTGCAAATCCCCCAAAATGGCCAACGCAGGTATCTTCTTCTTTGGCACAGAGATTTTCATCACCTTGTAGGCACCATTCACAAGCCATACAGCTTTTTCCTTGCCAACCGATCCCTATCCGATCTCCAATTTTTAAAAAATCTACGGCAGGGCCTTTTTCTTCTACTGTCCCGATGATTTCGTGACCGGGGACGAGAGGGAACTTTGTGATTTTCCAATCATCATCAATGAGGTGGATATCACTATGACAAAGACCACAATGAGAAATTTTTACAAAAATATCATAAGGTCCTAAAGCAGGTTTTTCATAAGTATAAGGGGAAAGGATTTCTCCCTTGTTTGAACAATGATAAGCCTGAACCATAGATACCTCCTCAAAATGAAAACAAATTTTTTGTTTATCGTATTGAAATTTTCTTTATTTTTCAATCTATGCGTAAATATCTATTTTTTGCTAGAATGACTTCCTATGAAACGGATCCTATCATCAGAACTTCTCTCCCATCAAAATAAGCGAGTCCTTTTGCGCGGATGGCTCAATAGTTTTCGCGCCTTTGGAAAATTGAATTTTTTGATTCTTCGCGATCGGGCAGGACTTGCCCAAATCGTTGTGGAAGACAAGGAAGAAGCCAAAAGGCTTTCTGAGCTGCAGCCCGGAAGTATTTTGCGGATCGAGGGCAAATCTGTTGCATCAAAACAAGCTGGCCTTGGTGTCGAAGTTTTAGAGCCCAAAATTGAAGTGGAAGTGGCGATCACTACGCCTCCAGCTGTCGAATACTATAAACCAGAGATTCCTTCTGATTTGGATTTTATCCTCGACCATCGCTCGATTTCACTTCGGAATCAAAAGCTTCAGGCGGTCTTTAACATCCAAGCGGAGATGGTGCATGCCTATCGTCTCTATATGCATGATGTAGTGGATGCACGTGAATATTTTGGTCCCAATATCATTGGAGCATCTTCGGAAGGGGGAGCAGAATTTTTCAATGTCGATTATTTTGGGTACACAGCTACTTTGGCGCAAAGCTCTCAGCTTTATAAGCAGATTATGGTGGGTGTCAATGAGCGGGTGTTTGCGCTGATGCCATTTTTTCGTGCTGAACCTTCTCATACACCACGGCATCTTGCGGAAGGGAAACAATTCGAATTTGAAATTGGATTTTTTGAACATTGGCATGAGGTCCTCGATGTCCAAGAGGGGTGCATTAAAGCGATCCTCCGGCATCTCGAAAAGCATTGTAAAAGAGAGCTTGAGGTTCTCGGTTCTAAGTTAGTTCTCTGTCCTGATGATGTATCGATTCCGAGAGTGACATTCAAAGAGGCTCAGGAGATTTTTTTCAAACAGACAGGAATCGATGAAAGGGCTGAACCAGACCTCAGTCCTGCAGCAGAACGGGAACTTTGCAAATATGCCCATGAAAATCACGGGACGGATCTCATTATTGTGACCGATTGGAAAAAGGAAAAACGTCCCTTTTATTCTTTTGTGAGTGAAGAGGATCCTGAGTTGACGAATACGTTTGACCTTTTGTGCGCGGGAACCGAAATCACTTCTGGAGGACAGCGTTGTCATACGTATGAAACCATGGTCGAAGGGATTCGTGGGAAGGGTATGGATCCCGAGAATTTTACTGATTATTTGACGATTTTTCAGTTTGGGATGCCCCCACATGGCGGTTTTGGAATGGGGCTGGAGCGTCTCACGATGACGTTTTTGGGTTTAAAAAATATTCGAGAGGCTTCTCTCTTTCCTTCTGATCCAAAACGGATTGCAGGCAACCGGATCAAAGCTAGGATCGTCTTTGGAGGGGAAAATATCCGCAATGAAATTGTCCGGATTCTCAACCAAAATGATGTGGAGTTTGAACATCGGGAGCATGAGCCGACGCCTGTGACTTCAGAAGGGGCTGCAAAAGCTCGCGGGATTGCGCTTGAGGATGGGGTTAAAGCCATTATTTTGCGTGGCAAAAAAACGAAAAAAAATTACCAATTCAATATTTCAGCCCACCTTAAGGTGGATATGAAGGCGGTGACACAGGCGGTGGGAGAAAAATGCGAATTTGAAGATCCTGCTGTCATTGAAGAGCGTTTTGGTCTACAGGTGGGTGCAGTGCCACCATTTGGTTCTCTTCTCAATCTGGAGACTTTTTTTGATGAGGGTGTTCTTCAGCGGCCTTTTTCTGCTTTCAACTGTGGTCTTCGAACTGAGTCGATCATCATGAAACCTCAAGATCTTGTAAGGCTCGTTGATTCTCAAACGGGAAAATTTTCTAAAGAATAAAGCTTTGTCTGTTAAGATTCTTTTTTGTTGACTTTTTTAGATAAAACGAATATTTTTTTTCCTTAAATTTATAAGGAGATAAATATGTCTGGTTCTATTCAACCTAAGTTTTTTTCAGAATCTTATGCCTTACTGAATCCATCTATCTTTGCTGATATGCAAGGTGGTGGTTTAGACTTGAGAGGGGAAACCCTTTCTTTACAAGGCATGAAAGGGGAGCAGGAAAGAGGAATTCGATTGCTTCAAGCTCTTGCGAAAAAATGGAGCACTCAAGGAAACGAAAAAAGGTCTTTAGAGGCATTTTTAAATCGCATTTTATTTCTTCCTAGTGATAGACCTGTTTTTTCTAAAATCACAGAGGCTTTTTTTAAGAGAGAAGGGTATTTCAAGAGGCTGTTTTCTGGGGAGTCTTGGGAAGAATGGACGGAGAGTCGAACGGCTTTGGGATGGGTTGTATCTCATTTTAGAGACTGTGTACAGAGCCAAACGGTAGTAGAAAGTTGTTTGCAAAAGTTCGATAGGGAAATGGTTCAAAGAGCAAACGAAGAGGCTGGTGCTTTATGAAGAGGCTGGTGCTTTATTAAAAAAACTAGCCCATTCTGATGAAATTGTGGGCGTTTCTGAAAATTCTTGTGTTCATGGGCTCTTGGGCGGAACAATCATTTCGCAATTTATCAAAAATCCTTTGCCTTTTTTTGTTGGACTGAGTTGGTGCTTTTTATCAGCAAGCGCACAGCAAAAGATTGGACTTGAGTTTCAAATCAATACTTATACGACAGATGGTCAATCTCGTCCGGATGTAGCCACTTTTAAAAATGACAATTTTGTTGTTATTTGGGTAAGTAATTGGCAAGATGGTTCATATACTGGAATCTATGGTCAATTATTCGATGTAAGAGGCAATAAAATTGGGAATGAGTTTCTCGTTCCAACATTCACAAGCAATGATCAGTGGGGACATTCGGTAGCAACTTTTAGTGATAATACCTTTGCAGTGACCTGGGATAGCTGGAATAACGATGGCGATGAGCATGGAATATCTTGTCAATTATTTGATGAGAGCGCCAATCCGATTGGGACAGAATTTGTAGTGAATAATTATACGGCTGCTTCTCAAAATGGACCGTCCATTGTTAGCTTGAGTGATGATAATTTTGTAGTTGTCTGGTCGAGCGAATCTCAAGATTCCAGTAATTCAACTGGGATATTTGGCCAATTGTTTAAGCGCAATAACACTAAAATTAGAAGTGAATTTCGGGTTAATAATTATACAATTGATGATCAA
This sequence comes from Chlamydiota bacterium, assembly GCA_003228815.1. Lineage (GTDB taxonomy): Bacteria > Chlamydiota > Chlamydiia > Chlamydiales > Rhabdochlamydiaceae > Sacchariniichlamydia. The sequence goes on from QIGB01000054.1 coordinate 9,612, forward strand.
TGGGGTTCTTCCATAGCAAGTTTTAATAATGGAAGTTATGTTGTAACTTGGAATAGTGAGGGTCAAGATGGGTCTGGAAGAGGAGTTTATGGTCAACTCCTTAATGAAAATGGAACAAAAATCGGAACCGAATTCCAAGTCAATAACTATACAATTGATAATCAAGACACCTCCTCTGTGACGAGTTTGAGTAATGGCTATTTTTTTGTGGCTTGGGAAAGCACAGATGTCTTCAAAGATGGGATATTTGGTCAATTATTCGAAGGAAGAGGCAATAAAATAGGAAACGAATTTCAGGTGGATGCTTTTATTGGGAGTGGCCGATTGCCTTCAGTAGCGAGCTTCAATAATGGTAATTTTATTGTGACTTGGGATGTTTGGGGTGGAGATGGTTCGGGTTCTGGCACCTTTGGTCAATTGTTCAATGAAAATGGTTCTAAAATTGGAAATGAATTTCTAGTCAATACATATAAAACGTTATCTCAAAGTTATTCCTCAGTAGCAACTTTTAAAAATAATGATTTTGTTGTGACTTGGCATAGTGATAGTCAAGATGGCTGGGGCGACGGGGTCTATGGCCAGATTTTTCGTGATAACATTACCTTTCCCTTTAGTACAAGCACAACAACTACAAGCCTGAATCCTTCCACTTCAAGCCCTATCGTGTCCTCACCTAGTGGAAATAAAAACATCTCCTGGCTTTGGTACTTATTAGGTGCGGCTGGAGGAGCTATATATATCGGTCTAACAGGGTTTTTTCTTCTCAAAAAACGGG
>QIGB01000053.1 GCA_003228815.1 Chlamydiota bacterium
ATTCCTGCAATATCTACAAAGGAAAATCATCGGGAGATGAATCGATTTTTCCCTCGAGGATTGTCAGGTTATTTCTTTACGGGCCCTAAGCGCGGGAATACACCTTTAGAACTAGCTGTGGAAAGAGAGCATTCTCAAGTTGTTATTATATTGAAAAATGCAGAAAATTTAGACTTAACAAGTATGGTAGATGGAGAAACCATTTTACATAGAACTGTTCGCCTCAAAAGCGAATATGCCAGAGTCATCGCTCTCGAGAACAATGGGATCAATCTTCCGGATGGCAAAAATGGGGCCACTCCTCTTCATCTCGCAGTAGCCAATGGAGATAAAGAACTTGCGAAAGTGCTCCTTAAAAATGGGGCTCTTTCCGGGAAACGGGATGATTTCGGCCAAACCCCTATGCACATAGCAGCAATGAAAAAAGACTTTCCTATGGTAGAGCTCTTATGGGAGCATTGGGGACGGCTCGATGTACCAGATCTGGAAGGGAAAACTCCTATAGGCCGAGCGCAAGAAAACTGCCCATGTTCACCAATTTATGGCTCTTCTTCTAAAGAAATGACCAACTTACAAACTAAAACGTTAGAAAAACCGTGGCTAGATCTGCATTGTCCGCAGCGAGACGAAAAAGGAAAAGTCATTACAGATAGAAATGACAAGCCTATAGAGTTTGACTTTGTTGTCGATTGTCTGACTTCAGACATGTATGAAAAAGTGCAGTCACCTTGGCAGGTGCGCAGCAAAGCCCTGCTGACATTTCTTGCAACTCCCTTTTATTTGCCTCTGAGTATTGGAAAACAATTGGCTGGTGTTGTACTTGATCTAGGAAAAATTACTAAACAAGTTTTTAGAACGATAGCTGAACAAATAAAATCTCGGAAACTTCTTTTATCCGCCATTACAATCACTCCAATCAAAAATGCTGCCCATGCAATCGCTTTTCGTATTTGGCAGATTGCCTCGGCTCCTTTGTATGCCATTGGCATGCTCTATGCTGCACTTTATACCCAAATCGATCAGCTAAATGGACGCAAGATGATGAACAAAATGGCCGAGGGCTGGAACGAAATTGGCTTTTTGCGTTACATGGGGCTCGCCAAAGTCGGAAATGTAGCTGAAAGTGAAAGAGGCGGCCTTGCTCAATTTTAATGATAGATTTCTAAGTACTGATCTACAGAAGCATCCCAGCTCAAATTGGCTTGCATTCCGGCAGAAATGAGAGTGTCCCACTCTTCTGTTTTGTATGCGGTAAATCCTTTTTCCAGAACTTCGGCAACCCCTTTATTGTCGGGGATCGAAAAGGTAAACCCATTTTTCCCATCGAAAATCGTGTCTTTGAGACCTCCGGTGGCCCGAACGAGCGGGATAGAGCCATAACGCAGAGCAATCATTTGAGCCAAACCACATGGCTCGAAAATCGAGGGCATGAGAAGCATGTCACTGGCGGCATAGAGCTGATGGGAAAGGGCGTCATCAAAATCGAGGCAAATGGCAATGTTTGGATGATCTGCTAGCTCTTGAAACTCCTTACGCATATCAGGATCGTGAGTGCTTCCAAGAAGGACAAATTGTCCGCCAAGCTCAATGGTTTTATTGATGCCATAGGAAATGAGATCGGGTCCCTTTTGCGGTGCCAGACGAGTGATTGCCGTGACAAGAGGTAGGTCTTCCGCAGGAAGGCCGAGATGTTTTTGAATCTTTCGTTTATTGGCTTTTTTCCCTGCTTTTTGTGTTTCTAAATTATATTTTTCGACCAGAAAACTATCCGTTTCTGGATTCCAATAGTCGGTATCGATTCCATTGAGAATGCCTTTAAGCTTTTTCTTGTTCTTTTGGAGATCTTCATGCAAACCACATCCGCAATCAGGAGTGAGAATCTCTTTCATATAGGTCGGTGAGACAGTGGTGATCACATTGCTACTGCTGATGGCGCCACGGAGGAGATTGATGGCTTCGTCGTACTGCGTATCGCGCATCTCATCTTCTTCATAGGCAAGCCCAATCCGCTCGAGATTGAACGGTGCACAACGTCCCTGATGATGCAAATTGTGAATGGTAAAAACCGTCCGAACGCTGTTTTTCAGAAAAAGAGAGCAAGAAGAAGTAGGCCAATCATGTAAGTGGACGACATCGGGAAGATGTTTGGATAGATAGGTGGATGCCACCTTGCAAAAGAAGAGGAAACGGTCACTGTCATCTTCTTCTCCATAGATTTTTCCCCGCTTGAAATAATCGCGAGGGTGATGGGCTTCGACAAGAATGAGGTCGATTCCGTCATATTTGGCTGACCAGAGCGTATTTTGAATCAGAACCCCACTTTCTTCGATGGGAAAACTCTTTTGCAGGACTTGAAGATCTTCAATGAGGCTGTCATCGAGGCAATCGTATTTGGGAAGAAAAATTGTGACCCGGTGCCCCTTTTTAGCAAGAGCCTTTGAGAGCCCGGAGATGACATCGGCTAGCCCTCCAACCTTCGCAATGGGAGCAAATTCACTTGCCACATGCACAATATCCATATATTTCCTACAATACGGATCATGGATTTTCCTGTAATTATTTCCTTTTACACAAAAGGGACCCCATATGAAGAAGAAGTGCAAAATCTTCTGACTTCTTGCAAGAGATTTGGTCTTGACGCGTCTATACAAGGAGTTGAGTCACAAGGGTCTTGGGAACTCAACTGCGCCTATAAGCCCTTTTTTATCTTGGAAAAAATCGAAGAATTCAACCGGCCTGTTCTGTGGGTTGATGCCGATGGCGTTTTTGTCCAAAAACCGATCTGGCAAAATGCCTTTGAGGCCGATCTTGCTGTCCGGATCGAAGATGTTCCCGATTTTCATCCTTCAAAGGTGATCTCTTCAACCGTTTTTGTCAGGCCAGAAGGGAAAGATCTCATCCACTTGTGGATCCAAAACTGTCGCGATCTTCTTCTAGACTCAAATCGGAAAGAAGAATTTTGGGATCAAATTGCGCTACGGGGCGTAGTCATCCAACATCCCGAACGTGTGTCGCCCATGCCGCTGTCTTTCGCCAAGATTTATGATCACCCAGGAGATTGCCAACAAGTCGAAAAACCTGTGATCGAACACTATCAAGCTTCCCGACGTTTCAAGGAAAAGATCAATGGGCAAAAAGCTCCATATACCAATACCGAGAAATAAATTCACAAAATCTACGGACCTTTTTGGCCAAAAATGCATTTTCTATCTTGCTAACTTACAAAAGTTAGCTGCGATTTCCAAATGCATTTTTATCTTAAAAATCTCTCGTGCTTTTGTGAATTTATTTCTTGGTAGTGGTATTAAACGGGTGATTTTCGCGTCCCAAAAACTCTACAACTGGACGCCATTTCATGTGCCGCTTGAAAAAACCTCTCCCCATTGGATGCAAGAGCAAATCACTGCCGATCTTTCACAAGTACAAAAAGGCAAGGTATCCTCAATCCTTACCAATCCAGCGCTGGTTAAACAGCACAAACTCATGCATTATCGCATTCAAAATCATCGAGTTTTCGCAAAAGGATATACCGAAATCCAGCGGGCCTATCCCATCACCAATGCACTGATTTTTTTAGCCAAAGAGCTTCCCGATATGGAACTGGTTGTTTCTTTTCACGATCATCTCGATGGGGTGGATTTAGGCATCCCCATTTTTGTCTTTGCAAAAGATCCTTCTCAAGCATCGCACATTCTCATGCCAGACTTTGAAGCCTTGAAAGGTTATCGGCATATCCATCAAAAAGTCCGAGAAGGAAATGCCCGATATCCTTGGGAAAAAAAAGAATCCAAATGCATGTGGAGAGGAGGGATGACAGGAGGTGACTTTACCCCGGAAAATTTCCTAGACTTTCCCCGGTCCCAAGTCATCACCACATCTCTTGCTTCGCCAGATTGGTTTGATGCCCGCTTTACCGATTCGGCCCAGTGTGAAAATCCAGAGCAAATACAAAAAAAATTCCCCGCCTATTTTGACCCATTTCTTTCCATCCCTGACCAACTCAAGCAGAAATACCAACTCGTTGTCGACGGCAATTCATGCGCTTATTCGAAGATATACTGGGGGCTCTTTTCAAATTCCCTCGTCATCAAGCAAGATTCTCCAAACATCCAGTGGTATTATCCAATCTTAAAGCCCTATGAGCATTATCTTCCGGTATCCAACAATTTGCTTAACATTTTGCAATGGGCAAAAGAGCATGATGAAGAGGCAAGAGTGATAGCCGAAAAATCCCAACAATTTGCCGAGGAGAATCTCTCCTCCTCGAAAATCATTCAATATTTCTACCTCCTCCTTAAAGAATATCAAAAAATAATGAGTTAATGATTTTTTTAAAATTTAAGAGAAATTTGATACAAGCCGTTTGAAAGGCCATTATAGAATAGCGCGGCTAACTTCGTGCCGCGTCCGGCGATTCTCGTCTTGAGCTCATCTGACTGCGGCAAATCACCCCTCTCTCCGGGCCCCGTGCTCCGAGGTTGTGAAAAAATGAAGAATGATTGCTTTTGAGCGCTTTCGGCTCTGAATTTTGAGAATCGCCTACTCTACTAGAGTATGTCGATTCTCAAATGAAGGCTTCAGAGCCAAAATCATCCCAAAATCGATTTGATTCTTAATTTTTCCACAGCCTCCCAGCCCTGTGACCCGATCAAACGGGGCGATTTTCCATTGTCATATTCGCCATCGGCTGCTCGAGCATAAAAAAGGGAATTCCACCCCTTTTTTATGTCCCTCGCAGAGCCCATCTATTTAAGTAGGCCCTCCAGGGGACGAGAAATGGGGCGGAGTCCCCATTGATCGCCACTGGAGTCCGCGGCGGCTAGGGCACAGGAAAATTGGTCCGTACGAAGAGGGATCAGTGCTGCACACGGACCTCTGAGAGTAGGATCCAATTTGCCGCAGTCAGATGAGCTCAAGTCGCGTAAGCGCCGGACGCGGCACGAAGTTAGCCGCGCTGCTCTCTCTGGAGGTCCTTCAAAAGCCTTTGCCCAATTTCTTTTTCACACAAATCCCAAAATCATAATGAATTTTTTCCTTCACATTTCCCTTATAGCTACCGATTGCAAATTAATCTTGAGTGCCCTACTATTGTGGGTTCGTTTACTGGTGGGGTGTAGCCAAGCGGTAAGGCAGCGGTTTTTGGTACCGCCATGCGGAGGTTCGAATCCTCCCACCCCAAATAGGTTGTGAATACAACCTAAGGAGAATATTTTCTAGATGAAAGACCATTCCTCTTTCCTCCTATTTTCTGGGAGCTCACATCCTGAGCTTGCAGGTCTTACGGCGAAAAGTTTGGGCTGTTCTCTAGGAAAAGTTTCCGTATCAACATTTCCAGATCGTGAGATAGGCATTGAAATTTTAGAAAATGTCCGCGGTAGGGATGCTTTCGTTCTGCAGACGATCGCACGGCGTCCCAACCACTATCTCATGGAATTGTTGATTTTCGTGGATGCTTTGAAGCGCGCTTCTTGCCGCTCGATCACCGCCGTTTTCCCATATTTTGGGTATGCGCGGCAAGATCGGAAAGACAAGGGGCGAGTGCCGATCACTGCGAAATTGGTTGCCGATCTCCTCCAGAGAGCTGGAGTCGATCGAGTGCTGACAATGGATTTGCATGCACCGCAAATCCAAGGGTTTTTCGACATCCCTGTCGATCACCTGTTTGCAAGATCAGTGCTGACCAAAGCAGTGAAGGGCAAAACCACTTCCCAGTGTGTGGTGGTTACCCCTGACCTCGGTAGCATTAAGTTGGCCCGAACCTTTGCACATGAGGTGGGAGCCGACTTTGCGATCGTGGATAAGCGCCGCGTAAACGCAGAACATGTTGAGCCTGATGCCTTAATTGGCTCAGTCAAAGGGAAGGAAGTCTTTCTCGTTGACGATATGGTTTCAACCGGGGAAACGCTGAAAACCGCTGCCCGAGTTTGCAAAGGTGCTGGTGCCACGCGCATCACAGCCCTTGCGACTCATGGACTTTTGGTGGACGATGCGCTTTCGGGAAGTGCGATTGAAAAGTTGATTGTTACCGACACGATTCCGCTCCCAGAGGAGAGGAAAAGCGATCCGATGATCGAGGTTGTGTCTGTTGCACCTCTTTTTAGTCAGGCCATTGAGTCCATTCTTTCGGCCAAATCCGTTTCCTCTCTGCAAAGTTGATAGCAATTTTATTTTTGTAAGTAAAAATGGAGTACATGCATGAACCTAACCGCAAAAAAAAGAGCGGGAGAGACGAAAGGGGAAACGAAACAAATCCGCAGAAGTGGAAATATCCCTGCCGTATTCTATGCTCCTGGTGAGACTGGAATATCGATCGAAATAGACGGTCCTGAGTTTGCTGCTGCAATGCGCAATATCAAACAAGGACATCTCTCCACAACGATCTTCACTTTAAATGTAGATGGCAAGAAGAAAAAAGCTATTGTCAAAGGGATCCAATATGAACTGACAAGCTACGATGTGATCCACCTCGATTTTGAAGAGCTCAAAGACGATATCCCCGTTACAGTCAAAGTCCCTGTCGAATGTGTGGGACTGGCTGATTGCGTGGGAGTTAAATTGGGAGGATTCTTACGCCAAATCATCCGCAACGTGAAAGTGAAGTGCTTGCCCAAAGATATTCCAAGTGAATTTGCCTTGGATATCAGCGAGCTAAAAATCAAGCAATCCAAACGCCTCTCAGACATTACGATGCCTAAAGGGGTCAACCCAATAGCTGCGGCTGATGAGGTAGTGGCAGTGATTGCGAAACGCTAATGGAAGAGAAGCGCTTCCTGATTGTTGGTCTTGGGAATCCTGGAAAGACGTATGAAGATACACGTCATAATATCGGATTTCGCATTGTGAAGGCTTTGGCCGCCAAGTGGGGAATCACTTTGCGTCCTTCGCTCATCCGAGCGAAAGGAAGTTTCGGGAAGACAACGATCCAAGACAAAGAGGCGCATCTTTTGTTACCGCTTACTTATATGAATGAAAGTGGACTCGCTGTGAGAAAGTGTCTCAACTATTATAAAATTCCTTTGGACCAGCTCATGGTCGTCACAGATGATGTAGCCATCCCTTTAGGCACTTTGCGGTTGCGGATCAAGGGGAGTTGTGGGGGACACAAAGGTCTCAGCAGTGTAGAAAAACATCTCGGGACAACAGAATATGCTCGCCTGCGCGTTGGTGTGGGAGACCGGAGCGTTGGAGAGCTTGCCGACTATGTTTTAGGACGCTTTTCATTAGAGGAACAAACACAGCTGCCCGCCATTGTAGATCAAGCCATTCATGGCATTGAACTCTGGCTTGAAAAGGGAGCAGAAACAGCTATGCAAGAAGTGAATACTTAGGAGAAAAAAACACATGCCAAAATCAAGAAAACACCTCTATGAGGGAATGTACATTTTGAGCGCAACCTTGAGTGAGGATGCTCGTAAGAAAGCGATCGAAAAGATCACTTCTTCCATCCAACATCATGCAGGGGAAGTGCATAAAACTTTTGAACAAGGCCGCAAGAAGCTGGCCTATGAAATCTCGGGGCGCCGCGAAGGTTACTACTATGTGATCTATTTCACTGCAGGCTCTTCAAGCATGCCCGAGCTCTGGCGGGCATATCAACTCAATGAAGATTTGATCCGTTTCATGACCCTTCGTGCAGACGAAGTTCCAGAAAAAATTGAGTTCAAACCATTACTAGCAGCCGAATAGGAGAAAATTATGAATAGACGAAGTGGTAGAGATTCGGTGTTTGGAAAGCGCCGCAAATCTTGTCCTTTTACAACAGCGGGTGTCCGCCATATTGATTATAAAGATATTAATACTATTTCTCGTTTCATCACTGAAAGAGGAAAGATCATTCCAAGACGCATTACAGGAATTTCGCTTAGGCACCAAAGAATGTTGACGAGCGCAATTAAGAAAGCCCGTTACATGGCTCTTTTGCCATTTGTTGCCCCAGAGTAGGAGAAAAAGAATATGAAAAATCAAATTTTACTTTTAGAAGATATAGATGGTTTGGGGTGTAAAGGGGAAATCGTTTCTGCAAAACCAGGATTTATTCGCAACTTCATCCTCCCCCAGAAAAAAGGAGTGATTGCAGAAAAACATCTCGTTCGCCTGCAAGAGAAGCTCAAAATAGAGCGATCAGAACAATCCATCAAGGATAAAAAAGATTCAGAAGCTCTTGTCAAACAGCTCGCTGGAAAGACCCTTACTACCCAGGTAAAAGTCGATGCCGCAGGACATATGTATGGTTCTGTTGGAGCGCATGAAGTGGTAGCACTTCTGCAAGAGCAATTGAATATCCAACTCGATAAACGCAATGTACTCCTTCCCAAAGGGATCAAAAAATTGGGAGTGCATCAAGTCGAGCTCAAACTCAAAGAGGGTGTTCATACAAACATCACTTTGGAAATCAAAGCCGAAGAAAAAGAAGAAGTCGAATAATCATCCCTAAGAGGGTGTCTGCAAACTGCTTTTACCAGAGGGAGCAAAGATTTTTGCTTTGGAAGATCTTCTGGAGACCGGAGCGAGCTTTGATAAGCTCGTGTAGGTCGAAGAAGGACTTCCAAGGGAAAAAATTGTTTCCAATCCTGGTGAAATGAGTTTGCAGACAGCCTCTAAACTCCGGGTACAGCACTTGTGCCCGGATGAAGTAAATCATCCCCTAATCTTACCATTTTTTTGTTGACAACACCAAGCGCGTTTGGTATATTGAGGGTTTAATAAAGGAAAAAGATCATTGCCAATTAGCGGGAAAGAAATGGCCAAGCTCTTCAAAAAGAAGGGTTTCGAGGAGATAAAAGGTGGTGGTAAAGGGGTGCACGGTAGTTTTGTTGGGAGAGGAAATGGCCGTTTTTGTAATCGCATCTTCGCAACTTCCATAGAGACGTTGAATAGCTTGAT
>QIGB01000090.1 GCA_003228815.1 Chlamydiota bacterium
ACTTCTGTCTGGATGGCGATTTTTGGAGCTAGTGCAAAAAATTCCTCTCCATCACGTCTGGTGAGATTGGCCACGGAGCGTAAGATCCGTTCGCCCCAGAGGATTTCGTAAGGGAAAGAGGGGATGTCACTCATATGGATTCCTGCGCAGACAACGATGCCTCCTTTCCCAACAGCTTTGAGGGCAATGGGGACGAGCGTGCCTACTGGCGCGAAGATGATCGCGGCATCTAGGATGTCGGGAGCTTTTGTTTCAGAGTCTCCTGCCCAAACGGCACCAAGTGATTTGGCTGTTCCCTGCGTTTTGGTATCCCCTTTGCGTGTGAAGGCATAGACTTCTTTTTTCTGAAAGCGAGCAACCTGGATGAGGAGGTGGGCGGCTGCTCCAAAACCATAAAATCCAATTTTTTTTGCATCTTCTGTCATTTTGAGCGAGCGATATCCGATCATCCCTGCGCACAGTAAGGGGGCTGCTTGTATCTCAGAATATTCTTCAGGAAGGGGAAAGACGAATTGTTCATTGGCGAGGGTATATTCTGCAAAGCCCCCATTGATATTGTAGCCTGTAAAAATAGGGTCATCGCATAAATTCTCTTGGCTTTTTTTGCAGTAGGGGCAGACTCCACAACTTTTTCCGAGCCAGGGGACGCCAACGAGGTCGCCCTTTTGAAAGCGAGAACTTTCGGTATCAATAGTGCCGACGATTTGGTGTCCCATGATGAGGGGGAGTTTTGGGGGTTTGAGTTCTCCATCAAAAATATGCAAATCGGTCCGGCAAACGCTACAGGCTTTTACCTTGATGCGCACCTGGCCTTTTTTCGGCTCTGGCACAGGAAGATCTTGTAACTGGAGAGGCTTTTTTGCCTCCGTAAGAACCATAGCTTTCATGCCGCTTGCATCCATTCTTGAAAGGAGTCATGAGGCCTAGATACAAAATGCTAGGCCCCAAAATTTCGAATGTTAGCCGTTTATTCGAAGTCGCGATCCATCACTGTTTTGCGGTTATCGCGGGCGGCGTTTTCAATCGCTTTTTCACAAGCTTCTTCAACGACTTTTGTCAGCGCGGGCATGGCTGAAGATGAAGTGTTCATCTGTGACTTATTTTTGATGAAAGTTTTGACTTTACTGACTACGACTAGTGTTTCACTCATAAGTTCCCTCCATAGGAAAAGTTGCAATTTAACACATGTATACTCATATTGACCTTTTATGGGAAAAATTTTTAAACGAGGCCTGTTTGCCCTTGCCCCTGTTGCCATTAGCCTCGCTATAGTGATTTGGCTTTTGGGGACTTTGGAAGAAATTTTTCGTCCACCTATAAAGTGGCTTGTTGGGGAATATTATTTTCCTGGAATGGGGCTTATTGTAGCGATTGTTTTCATCTTTATTGTTGGAATCATCATCAATAACTTCTTGATCCAAAAAGTCACCGGGCTAATCGATCGTCTTTTTGCTCGGATCCCTCTTGTGAAAACGATCTATAATTCGATCGGGGATATGATGAGCTATTTTCAGCCAACAGATAAGGGACAGGCTGGAAAAATGGTGATGGTAGAAATCGACTCCATGCGGTTTTTGGCTATTTTGACCCGTGAAGATTTTTCTGACTTGCCTGAGGGGTTTGGCAATGATGATGAGGTTTCGGTTTATATTCCCATGAGTTATCAAATTGGGGGCTTTACCTTAACCGTTCCTCGCTCAAAGATCAAACCAATAGATATGTCTGTGGAGGAAGGAATGCGTTTTGTCGTGACTGCAGGTATCTTGAGCAACAAAAACAACAAAAAGCAAGAAAAGAAACCTTCTCCCTGATCCTTTTTTGTTGCTGAATTCTCTAGATTTCAGTTCCTTGTATTAATCTCTTCTTTTTGCTAAGGAAAAGGTATGAAGAAATTTTTCTCGCTATTTCCGAAGTGGACGAAAGGTTTGCTTGTAGGGGATTTCAAACAACTTCTCGTTTTTCTTGTTTTGCTGTTTATCTTTCGTCCCTACAACCTTGGGATTGACTACATCACGATTTGGCATCTGTTTTTCACGGGGATTTTACTCACTGCAATTTTCAATTGCCATCACAAACCGGCCGTGAAGATTATGGCCTTGGCACTTGGGATTCCTGCGTTCATTCTCAATTGGTGGAGTTTATTCGAGCTTACAAAATGGCTCTTTATTGCTGGTCTTTTCTCATCGCTTGTATTCCTCGTATTTTCGATCATTTCTCTTCTCAGCAGAGTTCTTTTAGGAAAGGTGACGCCGGATGTGCTTCGTGGGACGATCTGTGTCTATTTTATGATCGGTTTTGCATTCACCATTGGGTTTACATTGCTTGAACTTGTTTCTCCGGGAGCTTTCGAAGGACTAGCAGAAAAAGCTCGACTTTTTCCTCATGGGCATTACCACTCGGAAATGGTTTATTTCAGTTTTATCACATTGCTTGCGATTGGATACGGGGACATCACGCCTCTAGGAGATGTTGGTCAGACATTAGTGGTTTCAGAAGGTCTTGTGGGTCAGTTCTATATCGCCATTTTTGTTGCTCGGGTGGTCGCTGTTTATGCGCGTCGGGCAAATGATCAGCCCCGGCCGGTGAAGAAAGAATAAACGAATATCTATCATTTTTAGAAATTATCGATTCTGGTAAAATTGAGTTTCCTATAATCTGGAGGTATCAATGTTACTAATAAATAATCTTTTAATCCTATTTGCTTGTATGATATTTTCTTCGCACGATGCAATCAAAGAAGTCAATAATCCCCCCAAGGTTTCTCAGATGGTCATCGAATCACCCTTTGATAACGAGCCGGGGCTTGAGTCGAGCGACTTTTCCCGCTAGTTTTGCAGTTTCTACGGCGTCGACTACTTTGTCGACGTCTTTATAGGCGTCAGGCATTTCTTCAGCTACTGTCCGGCCTGACGTGGCCATGACGGTAACTCCTTGTTTTTCCATATAATCAAAGATGTCTCTTCCTTTCCAGGAGCGCGCGCATTTGACGCGGCTTTGTGCTCTTCCTGCTCCATGGCAAGAGCTAGAAAAGGTGATGGGATTGGCCATGCCCACCATGAGGTGGCTGGCTCGTCCCATGTCGCCAGGAACGAGAACGGGTTGGCCTGTTTTCTTGAAGATGGGATTGAGCTCTTCGGCCCCAGGGCCAAAAGCTCTTGTCGCTCCTTTGCGGTGGACGCAAAGTCGTCTGTTTTGTCCTTCTACTTCATGGGTTTCAAATTTGGCGATGTTGTGACAGACGTCATAGAGAAGGCGAATCTTTTCGGGTGCAATGCCTAGGACATCTTGAAAGGCATTACGGACTTCATACAGGATTGTTTGGCGATTGTTGAAGGCGAAGTTAGCAGCCATTGCCATGGCGCGAAAATAATCTTGACCGTCTTGGCTTTGGATGGGTGCTGAGACGAGTTGTGGATCGGGAAGGGTTTTGGCATAGCCTTTGCGCATGAAGTCCTGGAGTGTGTCTTGACAAACCTGATGACCAAAACCGCGTGATCCCGAATGGATGAGAAGATAGAGCTGCCCTTTTTCAACGCCCCACGCTTGAGCGATTTCAGGGCGATAAATCTCTTCGACTTCCCCAATTTCAACAAAGTGGTTTCCTGAACCGATTGTCCCAAGCTGATTTTTCCCCATTTCTTTGGCTCGTTCGGATACAGCTGCGATATCTGCATCTTCGATGAAGCCATTGCTTTCGATATGTTCAATATCTTCAGGAAAACCATGACCTTGTTCAATGGCAAAGCGGGCTCCTTTGCTGGCGATTTCTTGGTAGTCGCGCTGGGAAAGACCACGGATTGTTTTGTGTCCTCTTCCGACTCCGGAAGGGACAAGTTCGAATATGCGTTTTAAGAGTTTATCACCATGGGGGCCTTCGATGCAGGAGAGGGTTTCGGGAACAAGAGCAAGACGCACACCGCAATTGATGTCATAACCAACACCGCCGGGGCTTATGACTCCTGTTTCAGGATCCATTGCAGCAACCCCTCCAATGGGAAATCCATAGCCCCAATGGATGTCGGGCATGGCAATGCTGTATCTGACGATGCCAGGTAAAAAGGCTACATTACGCACTTGTTCGAGGGGCCGGTCAAAATCCATCTCGGTCATGATCTCTTCTGTGGCAATCACAAGACCTGGAACGAGCATCCCTGCTTCTTTTTCCATTAAATAGGTTGCTGGAGCAATCTTTTTCAACTTAAACATCGACCACCATTTCCCATCGCAAAAGAATTTCTGTTGCTAACTTCCCATGATAACTCACTGCTTTGAAAGGGCATCCGATTTCTTGATCACATAAGGAGATCATCTCATTGAGAGATTGGATGACTTGATTGAGATCTTCCATTTCTCTGTCTTTTAGGTAGGTGAGAAAATGAGGAAATTTAAAGCTCATGGCAAGTGCTCCATGCAAATAGAGCTCGCGAAACGTTTGGCCATGAACATGAAAAGCAATATCAGCGGTATGTTCGAATTCTTCAAAGGGGAGTAAAAGTGGAAGGTTCCAAATCGAAGGATAGCGCAAGTTGCCAATGCTCTCATAAAGATGAATCCCGGTGATGAGGACGGGAAGTTTTTCAAACGCTTCTTCCCACTCCTTTTCGGCAAAGGGGGCTCTGGCTAGGGTGATGTGAGACAAAAAGGGACGTTGGTCGACGGGGTATCCCAAGTTTTCTAGCCAATCGAGCACTTTTTTATGATAGGTGTTGATTGTTTCGCCATCCGTAAGCCAATGGACATGATTGGCGACGACTCGAGGTTTTAACTCGGGCAAGAAGAGGAGTTTGTCACAGACTCCAACCGGACCGATCGGAAAGTCTGGTTTCGGAAAATGCGGAAGTTCTTTTTCGAGTTTTTCGAAAGGGTAGTTGCCCAAGAAAGCCAGGGTGAGATGCCTAGCGCTTTCTTCAATGATGCGCCCCTTAGGATAGGTGATCGGCCAGGGGGCATCTACTGAAAATCCAAAAAACAGGCGATTTTCTTCCATCCCTTGCATTATACATGAGAATTTCTTTATATAAAGATCATGAAACCTCTTCTTCTCATTACAGGAATCTGTGGTCGCATTGGGAGTGCGGCTGCTGCCTTTTTTTCCGAACATTTTCAAGTTGTCGGTCTTGATGTCTGTGAGCCCATATTTCCATGCGAGAAAATTGATTATCTCTCTACCGATATTAGCTCCCTGGAAAATGTACGTGATTCCTTAGCTCAGGTTAAGGAGAAATATGGAGATCAGATTGCATCTTTTATTCATTTGGCTGCCTATTACAATTTTTCTGGGGGATCTTGGGACAATTACCAAAAGATTACGATTGATGGAACCGCTAATCTCTTGACAGCCCTGCAGGATTTTCAACTTGAGCAGTTCGTCTTTTCTAGTACGATGCTCGTTTATGCTCCTTGCGAAATGGGACAGAAAATTTCCGAGAATTCCCCCATTGATCCAAAATGGGAATATCCTCTTTCTAAAGTCAAGACAGAAGAATTGATTCGTGAAAAAAGAGGAGATGCTTCTAGTGTGATCTTACGCATTGCGGGAATTTATGATGATCTATGCAATTCCATTCCGATTTCACAACACATCATGCGCATCTATAACAAAGAGCTTGAGAGTCATTTCTTCCCAGGGAATGTGCATCATGGAACGAGTTTTTTGCACATGGTTGATCTGATACGAGCACTCAAACTTGTTGTAGAGAAGAGAAAACAGCTCGCCCCCGAAGAGATTTTTGTTTTGGGAGAGCCCCAGGTGATGAGTTTTCAGAGTTTGCAGGATGAAATTGGGCGTTTGATTCACGGGAAACCTTGGTGGACGATGCGCATTCCAAAGTGGTTTGCCAAAGCAGGGGCTTATGCTAAGAAATGGTTCACGAGAGGAAAAAAATCCTTTATTCAACCATGGATGATCGACCTAGCCGATGACCATTACGAGTTGGATATCCAAAAAGCGAAAAAAATCCTTGGGTGGGAGCCGGTCCATAATTTAAAAAATTGTTTGTCGAAGATGATTGAGAAATTCAAGGAAGATCCAAAAAAATGGCTGAAACATCATGAAATCTGACATTTTCGCAATTGCAGAAAACGTCAAAATTTAGTAACTTGTCTTATTCCTTACTTCTCTTGGAAGGAATGGTGCATGGCTTATGGGGGGCTTAGCTTAGTTGGTAGAGCGTCTGATTTGCATTCAGAAGGTCAGGAGTTCGAATCTCCTAGCCTCCATTCTCCTAAGGAAGCCGAGTTAGGGCTCAATTAGGAGAAAGCCAAGTTTTTACAAGTTTTCGCGGTTATAGCTCAGTTGGTTAGAGCGCAACACTGATAATGTTGAGGTCCCAAGTTCAAGTCTTGGTAACCGCATTTCTACTATTTGCGAGGGGTCTATGAAGAAGTGGCTGCTTTTCTTTTTTCTTCCAATTTCTTTTTGCTTTAGCGCTTCTTTTACCGATCCTCACAGTGGACTCAATTTGGATGTTCCCGAGGCATTTTCTTTTTTTGAACAGGATCGAGTTGGTGATCTTTGGTGGTATGAATTTCGTGATGCAAACGGAAACGAATTCGTTATTGAAGTAGAAGAATGCGATTATCATAAATCCCTTTGTGAGCATTTTCATCGTTCCCTTACTGGGGGTATTGTGGAAAAAGAGCATATGATTTGTGAAGGGGTGGAGTTCAAGAATTTTGTAGTCGGCACATTAGAAATTTCCAAATGTCAACTGCGCATTCTTGCGTTTGCAGATATGTATTGCGAACCGCTTTGTCTTTGTGATTACCTCTTTGTAAGAGGGCAGTATTGTTTTACGATCAGTCTGATGAAAAAAGAGGATGACGTCGACAATGAGGCTCTAATGAATTCCATGTTAGAATCTATCTATTTTTCTAATTAGGCCTTGCTTCAAAAGCAGGCGCTCTTCACAATGTTTTCGAATATTCATGCAACGATTTTTACATGAAAAGTGCTGATGCCTTAGCCAATACTTTTCGTCTTCGAATTTGTGCGTGCCTAATTGAATACATAATGAAAAGGAGAATTGAATCATGAGAATGCTATTTCTAATGTTTATGACTTGTTTTGGGGTAACTCTTTTTGCTTCGGAAGGGACCATTTTTCGAGATGAAGATACTGGCTTTGTGATGGAAATTCCAGCTGGTATGAAAAGAACTTGGAATATTTCCAATTCAGATAATGGGATGGAAATCACTGTCTTCGAGCCGATTGAAAGCGGTGAGAAAGTTTGTGTCGTCACAACTGGAAAAGTTCCATTAAAAGCAATGACTGGCGAGGGATCAGAAGGGCTTTTTCCCTTTATGATAGAACAGGTGAAAGCGACTATGCAAACGCTACAAGAAGACGAAGAGCTTCCTTTTCAAATCGAAGAATTACCATCGCTCGCCAATGAGGAATATTGTGGCCAAAGATTCCGTCTTTGTATCATGGATGAAGATTGGGATGAGCCTATTCGTGTTGATGTTCATGCATTTGTAGTAGAAACGTATTCTTTTGTTGTCACAACACTTGTGAGTCCTTGCGTTGATGAAGAAGAACTTGATGATTTTACTAACATGATCCTAGGTGGAGTCCGCTTCATTGAGATTGAGGAGGAAGCATGAAAAGATTTCTCGTCACTCTTTGCTTGTTTAGCACGCAAATGTTTGGCTTTTTCCCTAGCACTTCTGTTGGGGATTCAGAGATAATCGGAAATCTGCAAGAGGGACTTTTGATCCCTCTTGCTGAATTTTCTTATCTGGGATCCAAAACAGAGATTGGCAGTCCTTGTTTGAAGTATAAAAGTCGGATTTTTCCCGCGGCAGATTTTGTCTTTGTCAGAGATCTCTTTAATCATTCCTTCCGATTAGAAGAGTATGCTGACTGGTTTACGCAAAAGGATTTTGTTTTATTTCCGCATAAAGAAAGGTCAATTTTTTATGGGGGAGTCGATCGAACAACTCCAATGCTCATGCAGAGATGGGAGAATCGCGATTGCTATTATTTTCAGCTCTTTTTTGGACGGGGACGAGAAGGTTTTTGCTGCAATGTATATCTTCCAAAGCCGGCATATGAGGATGAACTCTTTTATTGGGAAGACTTCTTTGCCAAGCTACCCTACCTAATTGATTTCATTCCCTAAATGAAAATACTGGTTTGCATAAGAGTCTGTCTGTGAATTGCTTTTACCAGAGGGAACAAGATTGTTTCCAATCCTGGTGAAATGAATTCGCAGACAGACTCTAAATTTTCTAGAGAAAAGAAGATTCTAAGGCCTAATTTTAGGACCCCCATAGTTTTTTTTTGCGAAAGCCAATCCTCTGGTTGCTTTCGTCTGGCACTGAAGGTCTTGAGTGACTCTGGCTGTGGTAAATAGGATCCTACGCTCAAAAGTCTGTGTAAAACACTATCTTTTTTCGCACGGACCTATTTCCCTTTGCCTTAGGGCCCGTAAAGAAATAACCTGACAATCTTCGAGGGAAAAATCGATTCATCTCCCGATGATTTTCCCTTGTAGATATTGCAGGAATATCTACTGCGGAAAAACCCTCAAGATCTGAACCGTTTTCCTGCTCG
>QIGB01000101.1 GCA_003228815.1 Chlamydiota bacterium
ATATTGCAGGAATATCTACTGCGGAAAAATCCTCAAGATCTGAACCGTTTTCCTGCTCGAGGATTGTCAGGTTATTTCTTTACGGGCCCTATGTGATAGAAGTCCCTCAAAAAACTCCAACAGAAATATAATAATTTTATGAGGGTGTGTCGCCTTCTTTGATGGTAGCTAAATTGTCTTTCGCATCGCTGGGGGGGCCTTGATCTATGAAGACGAACTTGTCATTTTCTATCGTTACAAGCCAATTGCCTCCCTTGTCGGGATTCATCAAAATCTTCTCAGCAATGAGATCTTCAATCTCATGTTCAATCACCCGACGCAATGGACGAGCTCCCATGGTAGGATCAAAGCCTTTGTTGCAGAGATAATCTTTTGCCTTGTTATCCAGAGCAATGAAGATGTTTTTACGTACAAGACGTTTTTGAACTTTTTCGATCTCCAAATCAATCACTTTGAGAAGCTGTGGTTTTTCTAGAGGTCTAAAGATCACGACACCATCGAGACGATTAAGAAATTCTGGTTTGAAGCCTTTCTTGACAGCGCCGTCGATCTTTTCTTGCATTGTCTTATAATCCAGCATTCCTTCTTGGATGCCAAAGCCCACTTCACTCGATTTGCGAATGAGGTCTGCCCCGAGATTAGAAGTCATGATGATGATGGCATTGCGGAAATCGATTTTGCGGCCAAAGGCATCTGTGAGTCGTCCTTCTTCCAAAATTTGCAGAAGGATGTTCAGCACATCGGGATGGGCCTTTTCCACTTCATCAAAGAGGATGACACAGTAGGGGCGTTGGCGTACCTGTTCGGTGAGCTGCCCTCCTTCTTCATGTCCCACATATCCAGGAGGAGAACCGGTCATTCTGCTGACGGCAAATTTCTCCATGTATTCGGACATGTCGACTTGAATCAGGGCATCTTCGCCGCCAAACATTTGGATGGCTAGTTGTTTGGCGACGAGAGTTTTCCCCACACCCGTGGGCCCTAAGAAAAGAAAGGCTCCAATCGGACGATTGGGGTCTTTTATGTCCGCTCGACTACGGCGGATTGCACGGCAAACAGTGTGAAGGGCATCATCTTGTCCCACAATATTGTGACTGAGTTCTTCTTCCATCTTCAGCACTTTTTGCGTCTCATTTTCTGTCAGACGTGTTGTCGGGATGCCAGTTTGTTTGCCCACAATGTAAGCAACATCTTCTTCATCTACGATCACTTTTTGCTGTTCTTTCGTGTTTTCCCATTCTTCAAGGATTTTTTGTAGTTCTTGGCGGAGTTTTTTTTCATTGTCGCGCAGTTTCGCTGCTTTTTCGTATTCTTGTTTGCCAATGGCTTCTTCTTTGGCGAGTCGAACCTCTTCGATCTTTTTTTCATATTTCGAAATATCTTCCGGTTGCAGCATCGATCCCACTCTTGCTTTAGCTCCAGCTTCATCAATCAGGTCAATGGCCTTATCAGGCAGATAACGGCCTGCAAGATATCGGTCGGATAGACGGACAGCTCCATTGATGGCATCATCTGTATAGATGCATTTGTGGTGCTCTTCATATTTGGGCTTCAACCCAGCTAAAATGGCAATTGTATCTTCGATAGAGGGCGGAGAAATGAGAATTTTTTGGAAACGTCTCTCGAGTGCCGCATCTTTTTCAATGTGTTTTCTATATTCATCGATCGTTGTCGCCCCAATGACTTGAATCTCACCACGTGAAAGGGCGGGCTTGAGGATATTTGAAGCATCGATTGCTCCTTCCGCAGCCCCTGCCCCCACGATAGTATGCATCTCGTCGATGAATAGGAGAATATTGCCATTTTTTTTGATTTCATCCATGACCGCTTTGATTCGCTCTTCAAATTGCCCCCTGTACTTTGTACCGGCAATCATAAGCGTGAGGTCAAGTGAAATGAGTTTTTTCTTGGAAAGATTGTCTGGAACTTCACCCCGAATAATAGCTTGGGCAAGCCCCTCGACAATCGCCGTTTTTCCCACTCCAGCTTCACCAATGAGAACAGGATTGTTCTTGCGACGGCGGCAGAGAATGAGAATCAGTCGTTCTACTTCTTCCTTTCGGCCAATGACAGGATCGAGTTTTCCTTCGCGGCTCAGTTCGGTGAGATCGTGGCCATAGGCGCGCAGCGCAGGAAGCTTTTCCGAAATCGCAGCTTTTTCACCGGGTTTTGCCCCAGGTGCTCCCGCGCCGGAAGTTCCCATTGGAGGGAGTTGCAAATTGAATGTCTCGAGCTCTTTGAGAACTTCCTTACGAATATCCTTCAGATTCACGTTAAGATTTTCAAGCACTTGTGCAGCAACACCATCGGTTTGTCGGAGTAGAGCAAGAAGAAGATGCTCTGTTCCTACATAGTTATGATTGAGAGCGGCAGCCTCTTCATTTGCAAATTCAAAGACTTTTTTTACTTTCCCCGTGAGAGCAGGATCTCCATAGACCTGAATCTCAGGACCAAATCCCACCAATCTCTCGACCTCTGCGCGTACCGTTTCGTAGTCGAGATTGAGATTGCGCAAGACATTGACCGCAATTCCTTGGCCAAGCTTCAATAGCCCTAGTAGGACATGCTCAGTTCCTAAGTAATTGTGATTGAGCCGTTGGGCTTCTTTTTTGGCCAATTTAATGACCTGTTTTGCACGATTGGTAAATTTATCAAACATCATCTTTCGAAAACCTCTGTGACTGAGTCCTGATCTATTATTTCCTTAATGACCATTTTTCGCAAATCCTTGTTAGATTATCAAGTAAAGATTTGGATTTTCCAAAAATAAATTGCAAGTCATTGACCGTGAAAAAACAATCCCTTATGATGCCTTCCGTGGAATTATTAATAAAAGAAGAAGAGTTGTCATCATTAGATGACATTTGTGATCAATCATATGGATCAGCTTGACTGGAATATTCTCGATACCGGCACGCAGCCAGCAGAAAACAATATGCTGCTAGACGCTGAATTGCTCGAAAACCTCGATCAGCACACCCTCCCCATTCTGCATTTCTATAATTGGCAGGGAGATAGCGCCACCTATGGATGCTTCGTAAATCCCTGGGATTACTTAAATCTTGAGGAAGCAAAAAGACGAGAACTCAAGCTTGCAAAACGTCCCACAGGAGGAGGAATCGTCTTTCACATTTGGGATCTTGCCTTTTCCGTCCTCATCCCTTCCAATCACTCCTACTTTTCTGAAAGGACCCTCGATAATTATGCTTTTGTCAATAACGCTGTCCTAGCAGCAGTGAGCTCATTCTTAAGTGAAAGACCCGAGCTAATTCCTTGCAATGCGAAAGGCTTGGATCCCTCTTGCGCCCGTTTTTGCATGGCCCAGCCCACGAAGTATGATGTCGTACTCCACGGAAAAAAGATTGCAGGAGCTGCGCAAAGGAAAACAAAAAAAGGATTTTTGCATCAGGGGACAATTGCGTTAAAAATGCCTCCAGAAGAATATCTCAGAGCAATTTTGCGCCCTGGAACAAAAGTAATTGATGCCATCAATGCCCATACTTTTCCCTTATTGGGTCCTGATGACAATCTAGAAGAAGGGCGAAAAGCCCTTCGACAAGCCCTTCAAAACCAATTGACCCGAGAATACCAATATGTCACAAACAGCCATTAGTCCAACGCGAGAAGAAAATTATCCCGAATGGTACCAACAGGTAGTTCGCGCCTCCGATTTAGCAGAAAATGCCCCCGTAAGGGGCTGCATGGTCATCAAACCCTGGGGTTGGAAAATCTGGGAGAACATTCAGCGCTACCTCGATAAGAAATTTAAAGAAGTCGGGAGCGAAAATGCCTATTTCCCTCTTTTCATCCCTGTGAGCTTTCTTGAGAAAGAGGCAAAACATGTCGAAGGATTTGCCAAAGAATGCGCCGTTGTCACACACCACCGCCTTGAACTCAATAAAGAGGGAAAACTCGTTCCAAAAAGCCCTCTAGAAGAACCCCTCATTGTTCGTCCTACCTCTGAAACCATCATTGGCGAATCCTTCGCTAAATGGATCACCTCTTATCGCGATCTCCCTCTAAAGATCAATCAGTGGGCCAATGTTGTCCGCTGGGAGATGCGCCCACGGATTTTCCTACGCACTGCAGAGTTTTTATGGCAAGAGGGGCACACCGTCCATGCAACATCCGAAGAAGCTCTCGAAATGACCCTACAAATGCTCGACATTTATAAAAATTTTGGACATGACGTTCTGGCCATTCCCTTCATCACAGGAGAAAAAACTGAATCCGAGCGGTTTCCCGGCGCTGTAAAGACCTATACAAATGAAGCGATGATGCAAGATAAAAAAGCACTGCAAGGATGTACTTCGCATTTCCTTGGACAAAACTTTTCAAAAGCCTCAAACATCCGTTTCCGCACTGCCACAGGCGAAGAAGAATTTGGGTGGACAACTTCTTGGGGAGCAACCACACGTCTCATTGGTGCCTTGATTATGACCCATAGCGATGATGATGGGCTCATTTTACCTCCTCGCATTGCTTCAGCCCACATGGTCATCCTTCCTGTGATTCATAAAGAGGAGAGCCGGGCGGCAGTTCTCAGCTACTGTCATAAACTCAGCGAAGAACTCAAAGACCAAACCTACCATGGACAAAACCTCGAAGTGATTGTCGATGAAAGAGATATGCGCGGAGGAGAAAAAACATGGAACTGGATCAAAAAAGGGATTCCCATCCGCCTAGAAGTGGGCCCTCGCGATATTGCTGAAGAAAAGGTCTGCCTCATGCGCCGCGACGAAGACCCTAAGAAAAAGCATTTCATTCCACGAAAAGAATTCATCCAAAATGCTACAGCCATTCTGGATGAGATCCAAAAGAGGATTTATGAAAGGGCCGTCGCTTTTCGAGATGCCAATATCATCAAAATCGATGACAAAGACCAGTTCTACGCGTTCTTCATACCCAAAAATCCCGAAAAACCCGAAATCCATGGCGGATTTGCCCATACTCATTGGTGTGGAGATCCAAAAATCGAAGAACAAGTCCAAAAGGACCTCAGCGTGACTATCCGCTGCATCCCCAATGAAATGGAAAAAGAGCCTGGAACTTGCCCCTTTACAGGCAAGCCCAGCGCCCAGCGAGTCCTATTTGCGAAAGCTTACTAAGTTATTCGAAATCAATATCTTGGAAATTGTTCTTAAACTTGATGAGTTCTTTTGAGAACTTTTCCCAGTGTTTTCTGTCGTAGTTTTTTGCAAGCTCATCCCAGTTTTTCTTCAGTTGCTCGAATTGTTTTTCGTATTTGCGATTCAATGCCATACTAAAACTCCATGTTTTTTAGATCATATTCGATTTCTTGAAGGTCCAACTTCACCGATTCAAGAGCTTCCTTATTTGGTTTTGCCTTGAGCTTATTCCAGTCTCGGCAAAGCTTTTCGAAGTCTTCTTCGTATTTTTTACCCATTTGTGCCATATACACACCTCCTACTCTAATCTTCACTATAGTTGATTTTTGTCTCACAATATAAAAAAATATTTGGATTTATTGGTAAATAATTAATAAACAAGGGTAAGCAATATTAGATTTTATGAGTCTGTCTAATAAGTTACTGAGCCTGAAAAACTTGTTCTTATTTCTGCCAGGAGAAAATCAAGGGTTAAAATCAATAGTTTGAGGCGCAGCATTGAATTTGTCGATGAAGCAGACCCTATTCCTATAGAAATCAAGTTTTAGAGAGAGTATGGATTTCTGATTGCTCTCTGCAATAGGTTTCCCGGATGCCAAAAACAGAAATGAAAAGAGCGACAAGAAAACAAATAGGAATGATCAAAAATCCCTTCTCAAAAGCAGCTTCAGTAAACTGATTCCCTTTTGTAAAAGACTGAATAATGGAAGTGACAAAAGGAGGAATGATCGCAGCGAAACCCATAAGTGCCGTATTATTCATCCCAAGTGCCGTAGCGCGAAGATTTTTTGTGGCATTTTCAGATATAATCGCAAAGGAGATAGTGACCCCAGAACCGGAGATTCCAATGAGAAAGAATAGAAAACTTAAATAATATTCATGGATGCTATGAGTGAAGAGAAAAAGCAAAGAACTTATAATGCCAATTGCTGCACAAATCGTCATAAAAGGCTTCCTTCGCTTCATTGAATCAGAGAATTTTCCAATGACAGGGCCACCTATTGCAAATCCAATCCAAATCATTGAAATGATAAATGCCGCAGCTGACTTACTAAACCCTTTTGTTTCAAGATATACGGTTCCCCAAAATGCTCCTAGCAGGGGCAAGGCGACATAGACTGTCGCAGAATAAATAAGAATTATCCAAATTTGCGAACGACTTAGCAAAGCTTTTAGACGCTTTTTAATGGGGTCTTGTCTATCTACAAATACAATTGTATCGGTATTTATCGGCTTGCCTCTGATAAAAAAGGCAATGAATATTGTCAAAATCACTCCAAAAAGGGCTACACAAAGAAAAATTAGTCTCCAATTTCCATGTAATGCTGCGAGAATGAGAGCAATGGGACCACCAGCCAAAAGAGGACCCATAGTCCCTAAAAACTGGCCACAGCCAAGCAAGAAAGCAAATTTTTTTTTTGGAAACCAATTGAGTGTCACGATCATCAGTGAGACAAACCCAAATGACGAACCCAATCCGATCATCAGTCTTGTAAGAAATGCTGGAATGAATCCATGTGCGAAGCTAAACCATAGAGCTCCAAAAGAACATATACTCGCAGCGACAGAGACTAAAAGACGTACAGAAAAGCGGTCCAGGAGTAGTCCCACAGGAATTTGCATAAAGGAGTAGGTCAAATAATAGGCAGAACCAATGAATGCAAATTGTTCCATGCTGATATCGAGACTGTGAATAATGTTCGTTGCAACTGTAGCAGGTAAGACTCTTAGAAAAAATTCGTATAAGAAAAAGAGAATCGCAAGTGCCCAAATGAAAAATCCAAATACAGTGAAGTGTTTTTCTTCAGAAGATTTTTGAAAACTTCCCTTAGCAGTTTTTCCCATGATTTCAAGCTCGGTTACTCAAAAAAAACATCGCCTTTTTCTTCTTGTATATCTGAGGTCCAGGTTTGTACTTTTTCAGCTGCAGGTTCTCGTATTTCTGCAATCTGCACAATCGGCTCTCCTTCATTGATGATAGGAAGATGATTTCTTGCGATCACAATGCCATCAACTGGAGAAAAAACTTCTTCCCTTTGTTCGGTACCAAAAGGGTCAAAAATTTTTGCTAGTCTTGTCCCTTTTTTTACAAATGTTCCCAATTTATGAAATACCTCGCAGAGACCAGAGGAAGGAGCACGAACCCATGTTTCGGAATCGATGAGAATGGAACTGGGGATTTTTGCTCCCTTAATTGAGGAAGTCAACATGCCGATATTTTTCATGACCCTGACAATTCCCCGCACTCCCAAGTGAATCCCTCGGAAATCAAGACGAAGAGCTTCTCCCGTTTCATAGATGATCGTAGGAATGCTTGTCGGTTCTTTATGCAGAAGCCATAAGAGTCCTTTTGAATCTTGTGTATTGAGAATGACAGGAGCTTTGAAGTGATAAGCTAATTGTTTTGACTCTAAATTCTCAGTAGAAGTAATGATCTGAGGAAATTTTGCAATATGCGGCTCGCCGGTGTGTAAATCGATGCAATGGGTGATATGTTGAAAAATTTCTTCTGTAAGCAAGTTGGCCAATCGAGAAGCAAAAGATCCGGTTTTTGATCCAGGAAAACTTCCCTCCAGATCCCTCCTATCAGGAAGATTTCTTGACATTGTAATCATCCCATAAATATTCATCGTTGGGATGACAATCAATGTGCCCCGAATCGAATGCAACATCCGCAATTTCAAAAATCTCTGAATGATTGCGACACCATTGATCTCATCTCCATGGATTGCCCCACAAACGAGCAAGGTAGGTCCCTGTTTTTTCCCATGGAGGATATGAATAGGAATATAGATGGGTGCGCAGGTATAGATCTCAGGAGTAGGGAGGGCTACCGTAATTCTTTCCCCCGGTTGGATCGTAATATTGCTAATTTTTAAAGGAGGATTTTTCATAATTTTTGGCTAGCCAGATCATAGAAGTTTTCGCTTCTTTTGTCAAAAAAGCGCGAAACAAATTAAAAGTTTTTATTTCTTTTTTCGTCGGAGTTGTGAGAAAGCAGGTAAAAGGAGTATCATGTGCCTTTCATCAAAAGGAATGAGGCCATGCTACAGTTTTTTCGTAAGTATCAAAAAATTTTCTTTGTCATAGTCACTTTTTTCATCGTTGTTTCGTTCTCGTTCTTTGGGACATTTCGTGCCTTTTCTGGACGAGAAAAAGTGCAGGATCGAGAGATCGGACAGCTCGTCGATGGTTCTGTGCTCAAGGAGCAAAAACTCCATGGATTGATGCGACTTTTGCAATTTGGGATTGAAGAGGGCGGACGGACGACGAATCTGCTCAACGACAGTGTTGTCCATAAAGACATTATTTTGTCGGGATTAGGAGAAATCTTGGCAGAGCACTTCTTTGATGAGCTTGAGCCAGATCTTGCTGAGAAATGGCAGAGGGTGAAAAATTATTCCTCCTATGTCCATCCCTCCGCACATCAGTGCGAAGGCCGTTTGGGGACAGATGGCGCCACAAATTATTGTTTTGCTTGAAAAAGTGCAGGAAGCGCCAGCGGAATTTTCGAAAGAGCAATTGCCTCTTCTTTTTCAGCTCTATGCTGCGCAAGCTGATTTTCCGCCGCCTCTTTTGTTGCAGATGCTTTACTACCAGCAAATGCAGGGGAATCAGGTCCGTCCGGATCCTGGTCTTCCAACGGCAAATGTGGGACTTTTTGGCTTCCAGTCGATCGAAGATTGGTTTGGGCAAAAGTTTGTAGAGGGGATCGGAAAATTTATCCTCAATGCCGCTTGCATTGCCCGCGAAGAGGGCTATGTCGTGAAAA
>QIGB01000039.1 GCA_003228815.1 Chlamydiota bacterium
TAAGGAACTGTCTAAAAATAACTTGGACATCTTTGCGAGTTTGTGATATGCAGATCTTATGCCAATTACGGACGAAAATATTCAGCTTGTTAAACGCAAATATGATGCAATTGCTGATTGTCTAACGGAAAAAGGACGAAGGTTATGGGCAGCTCCTGAGGCTATTTCCCATGGATATGGTGGAGCTAGTCTGATTTCTAAGGCGATGAAGATGTCCAAGTTATTTTTAGACAGTTCCTAACTAAGGCGATGAAGATGTCCAAGTTATTTTTAGACAGTTCCTAACTTCTCAATAAGTCATGGACTTATTGAGAAGTTACGAAATTTAAGCTGATTTGATTTACACTCTGTTTTTCATCTGACCGTCCTTTTTTGTGTATGTAAGCGGTTGCTCTTAAAGCTATTATACCATAAAAGGCGGTTTTTTTCATCCCTTTGGTGAGAAATGCAGGTTAGATCCTGAATATGCAAATCGACCAAAGAAGGCAGATCGTGACGCTCTCTATGCAAATGTATTTTTGATGCTGTGAGTGAATCAACTGAAACTGATATTATGGAAGAATAGTTCTAATTTTTTTTGAGATCTTTTTTCAAAGTTGACGAATGTGCAAAGAGCGGTAGAGAGTTCACAGCTCTTGTGCTCCAAGTCTCTTTTTCTTATAATGACGATTCTATGACTTGGCAGCAGTTGGAGAAAATTTTCAATCGGGCATTGAAACACAGCTTTTCAAAGCGGAAGTTTCTCCTTGTCTTTCCCGTAATGGCCTTGTGTGGTCTTTTGACTGTGATTTGCCGGACGATCTCGCATGGTGTTTCACAGTGGATGGTGATGAGTACGGCATTTTTGCCGATTTTTTTGTGTGCGGGTCTTCTTCTTGCCATTGGCATTGTCTTGACCCGTATTTATCATCATGAAGTGAAAGGAATCCATTTCCATTATTTCAAAACGATCAGAGGAGCTAAGGATCTCTTCTTGGGAATCCCTTATTTGGCTGTCCCGCTCATTTTTGCCTATTTGATCCTATGGATGATTTTGGGAATTTTTTATCTCTTTCGTGCCATCCCCCATGCGGGAGAGTTTATTGGTTCTGTTTTGAGCTTTGGCCCATTTTTGCTTGTACTGGGTTCGCTTGTATTGGGGGTTTTGAGTTTGCTCACCCTCTTTTATGTTACGCCCGCTGCGGCACTCAAATCGGATTTGCGTCCTCAGTTGGCCGAAGAGGTCTTTCGAAAGCTTAAAGAGAATCCTTTTTTTAGTTTCGTTATGCCCTTGATTGGATTATTTCCTCTTTTGCTCGTTGGAGGTTTTCTCTCTTTGGCGGCAGTGATGACTCATCTTCTTTATCTAGAATCGGGTGGAGGGCTTTCCATTGCCCTTAAGTGGTTTTTTATGATGCTCCCTTTTTGTGCTATCTTGACCCCTGCAGTCACTTTCTTTTTTAACTTTTCCGCTGAGAGCTATGCTCTCATGCATAAGACCATTGATGTGAAAGAATGAAAATTGCGATCATTGGTGCAGGTTTTGCTGGACTTGCAACGGCGTATTTTCTTCTTGAGTCGGGCAAAGCCAGGGTGACTCTCTTTGAAGCAACCAAAATAGGTGGTGGAGCCTCTGGTGTAGCCAGTGGGCTCATGCATCCCTATGCAGGATTTTCTGCGAAGAGAAGCCAAAGAGCCACTCAGGCACTAGCTGTGAGTAAGCAGCTTTTACGTGTCAGCGAAAAACATACTCCCAAGATAGTGGCGTCACAGTCAGGGATCTTACGATCGAGTATGAATGAGGAGCAACATGAAAGGCTTCTTACTCATGCCAGTGAATTTGGGGATGTGGAGCATTTGGATGATCGTCTTTTTATGATTCATTCTGGAATCACTGTGATGTCGGAAAATTATCTCACAGGCCTTGCTGCAGCGATTTTTAGGATGGGCGGAGAGATGGTTTATCATAAAGTCCGCTCATTAATGGAACTCGATCATTTTGACCATGTTGTGATTGCTGCTGGGTTTGGGATCAAGGCATTTCCTGAATGTGAAAATCTAAAGGTGAAATTTCTCAAAGGGCAAGCGCTCAATATGAAAGGAAGTCCTCCCCATGAAAAAAGTTTTATCTCCAAAGGCTTTATTTCTCATCTGGGCAGTAACACTCGATTTGAGATTGGCTCGACCTATGAGAGGGATTTTTCTCATACGGCACCCGATATGGACGTGGCGACAAAATTGCTCAGGGATAAGCTAGATCTCTGCGAGGGTGCGGATATTCTCGATGTCAGGGCTGGAGTGCGGGTTTGCGCGCAAGGTCACTATGCGCCGATCATTGAACAAGTCGGGGAAAAAATTCATGTTTTTACCGGTCTTGGTTCGCGGGGACTTCTTTATCATGGCCTTTACGGGAAGACTCTTGCCAACATGATTCTTTCCAAGAACAGAATTTTGACATAGAATAATAACCATGCAAGCAAAGTTTCTCTTTTTGGGAACAGGAGGCTCTTTAGGAGTTCCTGTCATCACTTGTCAGTGCAAAGTTTGTACCTCATCTTCGCAATTCAACAAACGCTACCGCCCATCTGCGCTCATTACATTTGGAAAAAAGGCTTTTGTGATTGATGTGGGCCCCGATTTTCGTGATCAGGCGATTCACTATAATATCCATCACCTCGATGGGGTTTTCCTCACGCATACTCACTATGATCACATTGGGGGACTTGATGAGTTGAGAGTCTTTTATTTTTTACAAAAGAAACGTCTCCCTACTCTGGCATCGGTGGAGACTTATGATGAACTCCGCCATCGCTTTCACTACCTCTTCAAAACAAAGCAAGCCGATGGTTCGCTCCAGTCACAACTCGATTTTCACATCTTGGAAGAGGATTTTGGCAAAGTCGAATTTCAAGGGCTGTCTGTTGAGTATGTGACCTATACCCAGGCCAATATGAAGGTGACAGGATATAAATTGGGGAATTTGGCTTATATCTCGGATATCCGAAATTATAGTGAGAAAGTGGTTGAAACGATCAAAGGAGTAGATATTCTCATTCTCAGCGCACTTCGTTATACCCCCACTGAAGTGCATTTTAGCATCGAAGAAGCAATCGATTTCAGTAAGAAAGTGGGAGCTAAGAAAACTTTTTTGACCCACATTGCACATGAACTTGATCATGATGAGACCAATCAAAAAATGCCCGACGACATTCGTCTAGCTCATGATGGTTTAGAGATTCCGTTTACTTTATGACCCGTAACTGCTACCTTATCCCCGAATAAGAAGTTTTTTTAAGAATGTAGATTTGGAGATAAGCGGCGAATGCAACTCCAAAGAGTTGGATGAGCCGAGAAGCTCCAAAGATGCGCTCTTAAAAGAGCTTATTGGAGGGCAAAATGGTTTCTAATGAGAACTTGGGTCGTCTATGGAAGGGATAAAATATTTTGATTTTCCATTAATAGCTTCAGGCAATCTTTCCCATCTTTTTCATCGCAGATATCTTCAGATATCTGCTCTAAAAAATCTGGAAAATCTCACCAAAATCTATTGTGTAAAATCAAAGATAAGGTAGCAGTTACGGGTATGACAAAAGAAGTCAAAGAATTTAAAACTGCTTTACTCCTCGCCTTTTACCTCAAGGCAGAGGAAAAGGATTTTAGTGAAGAGTCGATCGACGAATTGGAGAAGTTAGCCGAGACCTATGGTCTCGAAACAGTTGCGAAAATTCCTGTCGCTCTGAGAAAAATTGTCTCAGGAACCATTATCGGAAAAGGAAAATTGCAAGAAATTTCTGCCGCTGCCGAAGAATATGGGGTTGACGTGATTATCTTTGATGAAGAAATCACCCCGCAGCAACAGCGCAATCTCGAAAATTTCTTCAAACGTCCTGTTCTCGATCGGACCGAGCTGATTTTGGAAGTGTTTGTGCAGAGGGCTCAGACAAGAGAAGCCATGCTACAAATCGAGCTCGCTAAAATTCGTTATTCCATGCCGCGGTTGAAGCGTCTTTGGACCCACTTATCGCGGCAAGTCGCTGGTGGGGGAGGGTATTTGCGAGGCGCTGGAGAAAAACAACTCGAGCTCGATCGTCGGATGCTCCGCCATCGCGTTGACCGTCTCCAACAGGAGATTGAACAGGTTCGGGCCACCCGCGCTACGCAGCGAAAGGCCAGGCAAAGGACGGGTATCCCCAGCTTTGCCATCGTCGGCTATACCAATGCGGGTAAATCGACTCTACTTCGCGCTCTTACCCAAGCAGAGGTTCTTGTTGAAGACAAACTCTTTGCTACTCTTGATACCACCACCAGAAAATTTTCCCTTCCCAATAAGCAAGAAATTCTCCTTGTCGACACGGTAGGTTTTATACGAAAAATTCCCCACACCCTCATTGCTGCTTTCAAAAGCACGCTAGAAGAAGCCATCCATACGGATGTGCTTATCCATATCATTGATGCGAGTAGTCCCCATGCTCTTGAGCAAGCTGAAGCGACGATTGAGGTCCTTGAAGAGTTAGGAGTACAAGATCAACCCATTATCTCAGTCCTCAATAAAATCGATGAATGCAAAGACCGGGTCATGTTGAATAAACTTCGTGTGACCTATCCCCATACAGTGCAGATTTCTGCGCTAAAAAAAGAGGGTTTTGCTCAGCTCATGGAAAAGATGACAGAAGCAATTGCCTCTCTTCGGAAAAAAGTTCATCTTGTGATTCCTCAAAGCCATTATGTTCTTGTGAGCGAATTGATGCGCGAGGGCCGAGTGATCGACATTGAATATGAAGAAAATAATGTGATCATGGATGTGGAAATTCCCACCCGAATTCAGCACAAAGTGGAGCCTTTTATTCGATGAGTTTGGCAAAACAATTTCCCATTTCAGAACTTCCTAGAGAACGCCTTATGCGCGATGGAATTGATGCCTTATCGCTGCAAGAACTCTTGGCGATCCTCCTTGGAACAGGTACGAAAGGAAAATCTGTCCTCATCCTGTCCCAAGAACTTCTCCTACATTTTGGAGGGATGGGAGGACTTCTGAATGCCTCGATTGAGCAGCTCACGAAAATCAAAGGAGTTGGAAAAGCAAAAGCAATTCTACTCAAAGCCGCCTTTGGTATTGCCTTGCGCGCTTCGAAAGAACAATTTTCTCCGAATAGAACTGTGATTTCTATCGAAGATGCCCTATCCATTGCCGTTCCGATGATTGGCCATCTCAAAAAAGAAGCATTGCTTGTGATTTTGCGGGATGTGAAATGTCGTCTCATCCATCATGAGGTGATCAGCGTGGGAACTTTATCAGAGGTTCTCGTCCATCCGCGTGAGGTGTTTCAGCTAGCGGTGCGCCATGGTGCCTATAGCTTGATTGTGTGTCACAATCATCCAAGTGGGGATCCAACCCCCTCCAAAGCGGATATCTCGCTTACGTTTCAATTGCTTGAGAGCGGAAAAATTATGGGAATTTCTGTTGCCGATCATCTGATCATCGGCAAAGACAACCATATTTCTATGAAGCATTCCAATTATTTGAAATAGCAAGTAAGTATTGTGTCTCTTTCTAGAGAAAAAATTTCCTAGCCTCTGTTTTAGGACCTCCATTTGCAGGGCCTATTCTTTTTTTTTGTAAGCGAAAATCTCTTCACTGGAATAAAAAAACACCCCTTGCAAGAGCAAGAGGTGTTTTCAAGTCAAATCTGCGAAAAGATTTATGCTTGTTGAGCTTTATCAGCTTTTTTGTCATCTTTCTTTTCAACAGCAGCACCCTCATCTTTTTTGTCAACAGGAGCTACTTTTCCTTTGTCGTCAGCTGGCTTATCAGCTTCAGCCTTGTCGCTATAGCTGCAAATACTAAAAATGCTTTTGAAAAGCTCGAGAACACCATTAAAGACGGCTAAAAACATGTTACCAACCATGGTGAAAGGAGATGTCCAAGAGCAGCCTTCTTCAGCTTCAGTTGATTCATCATCTTTTTTTCCTTCAGCTTTTTTTGCATCAGCTTTTTTTGCTTCATCAGCTTTTTTTGCTTCATCAGCTTTTTTTGTTTCAGCTCTGGTCATTCGTGTGTCAAGTCTATCTTGAGCACTTGTCAGAGTAGATGCCCATTCCCAGCTTGATCTTTGCTGTAATCGTCCTTTACTATCTACATTGTGACCTTCAAACGTACTTGGTAGTTTTGGTGCTTGTAAAGCTACTCCTGCAGCTCCATCCTTAGCTTGTATATTCACTAAACTCATCATTACCTCCAGTGGGTTTCAGAATGTCTGTTAGTTTAACGTAAGGGGAAAATTTTAGCCAACAGGTTTTTTAAGATTTTGTAGAAATTTCACAAATTTTTCTCGAAGAATGGGTTTACTCTTCTTGAATACGAGGGTGATTCTTGGTAGAATGTTTCCCTATGAAAAGGAAAAAAAAATTTCAAGTTTCTACTTTGGGTTGTCGAACTAATCAATATGAATCGCAAGGCTATGAAAAACAGCTTCGCGAATTGGGATATACCGAAGCAAAAGAGGGAGAAGAGGCCGATTTATGCATTGTCAACACTTGCAGCGTGACAGAAGGGGCTGATCGTTCATCACGTCATCAGATTCGGCAGCTCTCCCGATTGAATCCGAATGCGAAAATGGTAGTCACGGGGTGTTTTGCCGATCGCAAAACAAAAGATCTGCTTGAAATGGATGAGGTGGATGAGATTGTCCCCAATACGAATAAAGAAGAGCTTCTTGCGATAGTCTTTCCAAAAGAAAATATCCCTGAATTTGCGATTGATCAATTTAGTGGGCATACGCGCGCTTTTGTTAAGGTGCAGGATGGATGCAATTCGTTTTGTACCTATTGTATCATTCCCTATGTGCGAGGGCGTTCGCGCTCACGTGAGATTGGTGCTATTTTGAAGGAGGTACAAGTTCTTGTCGAAAATGGCTATAAGGAAGTGGTCATCACGGGAGTCAATGTAGGCGATTTTAATGGGGGAGGTAGAACTTTAGCGCAGCTCGTTCGGGAAATCGATCAGGTGGATGGTTTAATGCGACTTCGCATTTCCTCGATTGATCCTGATGAAGTGGATGATGATCTTCTCGATGCGGTGATTACTGGAAATGCGACTTGCCACAGTATGCACATCGTCCTACAGTCTGGTTCGAATGCAATTCTGAAGAAAATGAATAGAAAGTACACCCGCCAGATGTTTGTCGAGGCTATCGAAAAATGTAAAAGCGCCTCTAAAGATTTTACTTTTACAACCGATATCATTGTCGGATTTCCTGGGGAAACGGAGGTCGATTTTTCTGACACGCTCGATCTGATGCGTCAGGTGCAATTTGCTAAGGTACATATGTTTCCCTATAGCCCTAGGGAAAGAACAAGAGCCGCTCTCTACCCAAATCAGATCCCTCAAGAGGTGATCAATGCGCGGAGGCAGAAGGTCTTGCGTCTTTCAGAGCAGATTGCCTATGATCTGCGAGAAAAGTATGTGGGGAGGACTATGCCTGTTCTTCTAGAAGATATCGATGAGGGGATGTTCTTTGGACATACGGAAAATTTTCTTGAAGTGTTCATCCCTGCGGCTGATTTGCAATCAAACGAAATTGTCGATGTAACCCTCAAGAAAAACTCACCTAAAGGATTTGTCGGATGCGTATCCAAATAACGCAAAAATTTCGCCCTTTTTCTCATCGACCTGGGACCAAATGTTTGATTCCCTTTACCACGTGGGAAGTGCAAGTTTTTCCAGCTAAAATTTTCTTTCGCAATCTCGAAAGCGGCGAAGAAAAGTGCGAAGAGATCGATATAGAAGGTCCGGTTTCGGGATTTACTGTCGTGCAAGATCTCGAGCGGGGACGAATTGAGGTTTTTGGGAGAGGAAAAAAAGGATATTTTCGTTATTTCATCGATGCGGATTCTCGTCCTTTTCTTAAAAAAGAGTCGCTTTCTCTTTCCAAGAAGCGGCTTTTTATGGGTATCCATAAAAAGCAGGATTGGGAGATGATCCAAAGGCGCTTTAATATGGTGGAAATTTTCCCTTTTTGGATCCGGATGGCGCAGCTGGTTCCAGAGATCCCATTACCAAAAAAGCCAATGGGAACGCTAAAACTTCTCCAAGATGGACAATTGGATCTTCTTTTTGCAGCAGCTTTTCAGGGGATTCTTTCACCGCGTCTTCGAGATGAAAATTTTTTGGGATTGATCCCAGATATTCCCATTCCCCAAAATATTTCTCCCTTGGGCATTTTGCATGAAGGCGCGAGACAAATTGAAAAGCTTTTCTTCACAACAGAAGATGATCATTGGCATTTTTTGCCCTCTCTTCCTAAGGAATTTCATGCAGGTCGCTATATCTATTTGGAAACTCCTGAGGGGGATCAGTTGGATATCGAGTGGTCTAAAAAAGAGCTCAAGAAAGTGATCATCCGTCCTGCAAAAACGCGCACAATTTCCCTAATACTTAAGCGGGGACTGAAAACCTTTCGTATCCGCAAAAGCATTCGCCAAAAAGGGGAGAGGGGATCAAAAACTGTTGATCTACAAGAAGGACAAACTCTCTATCTCGATCGCTTCATGAAATAGTCTATTTTCTTGTTGTTGAATATACTCAAACAAATTGAAAAGTTGGGAATTTGACAAAGAGGTTCCACCGATTTTTCAAATACGACGAGCTTCAGTGTTCATAGACACG
>QIGB01000088.1 GCA_003228815.1 Chlamydiota bacterium
AATATCAAGAAATTTTTTTAAAAAAGGCATAAAAAAAGCATGAGAGGAAAAACCTCTCATGCTTATTTAGCTATGATCTTTAGCTTTACTTCTAAAGAAACTCTTTTACAGAGCTACAGCACCGAGCGTTAAAGCTCCCACTGCGAGAGCTGGAGAAAATCCCATGTAAGCTAGCGCAAATCCTCCAACAATTGCTGCTACTCCACCCATAGCACTAATAGAAGGCATTCTACTAACTACCTGGGTTTCTTCAGCAGCTTCTACTTGAGGATTTGTAGCTATTTCAGCTTCTACTGTAGGAGTTTCAGCTTCTACTGTAGGAGTTTCAGCTTCTACTGTAGGAGTTTCAGCTTCTACTGTAGGAGTTTCAGCCAGCTTCTACTGTAGGAGTTTCAGCTTCTACTGTAGGAGTTTCAGCTTCTACTTGTTCAGGGGCTGAATTAAGCCGTGCAACTTGATCTGTCAGCTCTCCCACCTTTTCTACTAATTTTGACATTTGTTCATTTTCTACCATCATCTTGTATAGCGGTACGGCCACGATTGCTGGTAGTGCTCCTGCTACAACAATTGCAGCTGCAGCTACGATAAGTGGGATGATGCGTAAAGCATACTCAGCCACTTTTACAACTAGACGGAATAATCCACCCATAGCTGTGGCAAGTCCCTCTTGAACGACTCTTCCAATTTTTGAGCGACTTATCAATGACCCTGTAAGGACTTCTAGCCCCATTTTTGTCAGGTAATACCCGATTCTTCCAGTTTTTAATGAGGCCTTATCTCCATATGTGGAGGCAAGATTGTCATAAACTTTAAGAGCAGCTTTCACCTTTTTGGTTCCGCTCTTTGCAGCTTTAATATAATCTTTACCTGCTTGAACTTTTTCCTTTAGTGCTGTCTTTTTATCTACTTCTGGAATAGCACTGAATTTACGAGTAGGATCTTTTACTGCAATCAGTTTCCCATCTGTTCCTAAAACATCGAGTGCTTTTTTAGTCAGTGGATTATAATAATCGCTTTTCGCTGCTTCAGCAATATCAACGATACCATCTTTCAAGTCACCGGCAGCTTCAACGGCAGCGTCTTTCAGTTGAACAGCTACATCTTTCGCTTCTTTTCCAATTTTAACGGCAACATCTTTTGCTTTACCTGCAACTACTTTCACTCCTTCAGCAACATCGCGGACAGCTTCGTCCACTATCACTGCGCCCTTTATGGCAGCAACTGCAGCGCCAATGGCAGTACCATCAACAGCGTTTCGAACGGCCATTTGGTCTCGTGTTGTTTTACTTACTGGTGTTGTCATATTTTTTCTCCTTTTTATTAATAACTATACGGAATTAATCGTAACGCCTTATTTAACGTTAATGTAAATATAATTATATATTAGTAAATATTTAATTGCAATATAATAAAAAATTAAATTACAATTTTTTGTAAACTATTTATTTTAAGAGGCTTGAAAATCTTGTTATTATCGATTTTTTCCAGTACCCTCGGTAATTCCTATGGGAAAGCTAATTTTTGCAGATACAGGCGAGGAATATGAGCTCAAGGACGAAAGTCCGATTGCTGAAATCTGCGAAGAGGCAGGAATCCCCTTTGCTTGCACAGAAGGGGTCTGTGGGACCTGCGTGATTGAAGTGGAGGAAGGGATGGAAAATCTCTCCGACTTCACCCAAGAAGAAGAGGATTTCCTGGGAGATATGGACAACGAACGGCTGGCCTGCCAATGCAAACTCCAGGGCGGCAACGTAAAAATCAAGTTTTGAGGTAAGTTATTATGACTGAAAAAGATAAGAAAATCGCTCGGGAAATGACCATTGAAGACATCTTTTCTACATTTCCCCAGAGAGCCCAAAAATTGGCTCAGGAGCTGACAAATGCTGGGCTCAACTGTGTAGGCTGTCAGGCGGCGACCTGGGAGACCCTAGAGGCTGGCATGCTTGGCCATGGGTATTCTGAGAAAGATATTGAGCGGGTGGTCAAAAACCTCAATGCCATCCTGGAAGAAAAAATCGATCTCAAATCGATCAATCTCACGAAACGGGCTGCAGAGAAATTCAAGGAAATCCTCAAGGAAGAAGGTAAAGAGCAGTGGGGCCTTCGCTTTGCTGACAAGGCTTCTGGATGTAGCGGCTTTGAATATGTCCTCGACTTTGCCAAAGGGGCCAAAGAAGACGATAAGATCTTTACATCCAATGGGATAGATATCTATGTCAACAAGGGAGCCGTCTCACGTTTGCTCGGCAGTGAAATTGACTATGTCGATGGGCTCAATAATGCGGGATTCAAGATCACCAACCCCAATGCCAAGAGCTCATGCGGCTGCGGCAAATCCCAGTCCTACTAAAACCCTGCCCTCTATTGCGGGCTACTCGAGCAGACCCTTTTTTTCTGAATAAAATGGGCCCTGGATGAGGACATGAAGGTGGGTGGAATCCCACCTGAATGCTCATCCAGCCGATGGCTGTTATGGCAAAGGAAAATTGCCCCGTTTGATCGGGTCACAGTGCTGTGAGGCTGTGAAAAAATTAAGGATTAATCGATTTTGGGATGATTTTGGTTTCGAAGCCGTCGTTTGAGATTCGACATACTCGAGTAGAGTAGGCGAGTCTCAAAAGGCGGATATTCGGAGCCGAAAGCGCTCAAAAGCGATCATTCTTAATTTTTTCACAGCCTCTGTGCACGGGGCCCGGAGAGAGGGGCGATTTGCCGCAGCCAGAATCAGCTCAAGACGCGTTTGCGCCGGACGCGGCAAATGCAATTAGCCGCGCAAAAAACCTATCGAGGCCCCTTCACAAGTTTCATTTTTATGAATCCGATCCTTAAGGGGATTCACAAATCAATCAGCATCCTCGTGGGCTCTTCGAGATTGTTCTTCATGTGTATCAGAAATTGAATGGCCTCTCTGCCATCGATAATACGGTGGTCATAGCTGAGAGCCAGATACATGATGGGTCGGATCACAATCTGATCATTGAGGACGACGGGCCGCTTCACAATGGTGTGCATCCCTAAAATGGCGCTCTGAGGCAGATTAAGAAGGGGTGTGGAGAGCATCGATCCAAAGACGCCCCCATTGGTGATGGTAAAACTCCCTCCGCGGATATCATCGATGGAGATGGTCCCCTCCCGCGCTT
Organism: Chlamydiota bacterium; assembly: GCA_003228815.1. Classification (GTDB taxonomy): domain Bacteria; phylum Chlamydiota; class Chlamydiia; order Chlamydiales; family Rhabdochlamydiaceae; genus Sacchariniichlamydia. The sequence goes on from QIGB01000088.1 coordinate 3,141, forward strand.
TAGTCGCAAATCTGGCAATATCCTTTTCAATCTCGCCAAAGCTTTTTTCCTCACATCCTCGAATGACGGGTACCATCAATCCTTTTTCTGTTGAGACGGCTATGCAGACGTCATAGGTCTGGAAGGTGACGATTTCCTCCCCATCGATGTAAGAATTGACATCGGTAAACTCTTTGAGAGCCGCAACGGCGGCTTTTACAAAAAAGGACATGAAGCCGAGCTTGACGCCATTACGCTTCATAAAACTCTCTTGTTCGCGAGAGCGGATTTCCATGATTTGGGTCATATCCACTTCGTTGAAAGTGGTGAGCATAGCGGTCTGGTTTTTGGCAGCGACAAGTCGCTCCGCAACTGTTTTACGAAGTCCGCTCATGGGTCGTCTCGTGACGTTTTCTTCTTTGAGTTGGGCTCTGGGAGGCGCTTCTATCTCTTGTATCGGCTCTTCTGGAAGTTCTTTGGGAGGAGGGGGCGCTGCAACTTCTTTTTCTTCTTCCTTGGGGGGAGAAGGAGCTTTTTTTTCTGTATCGACAGAGCCAATGACCTGTCCAATTGTGACCACATCATCGGGTTTTACGGTGAGCTCGAGAACTCCATCGGCTGGAGAATAGACCACTTGAGTGATTTTGTCCGTCTCGAGCTCGAGAATCTCATCGTCAGCTTTGACAAAGCTCCCACTTTCTACCAAAATACTGCTGACAGTAGCCTCTGAAATGGATTCGCCAGCTGAGGGCACTTTGATTTCTATTTTCATTCTGCTGTCCCCTCTCGATAAAGTTCCTCAACGATGGCATTGTGCTGCATTTCGTGCAGTGCATAGCAGCCAACTGCTGTAGAAGCTGCCGGTTTTCTTCCTACATAGGAAAGAGGCATTTTTCCATCGAGTATTTTTTCTAAACGGGGGCGCAAAAATTGCCAGGCTCCCATGTTTTCGTGTTCTTCCTGGACCCAAATACAAGAACTTGCGCTGGCATATTTCGAAAAAGTCTCTTGCAATTTTTGTTCATGCAATGGGTAGAGTTGTTCGATCCGGATGAGGACATCTTTCGCATCTCTTTTTTCTCTTTCTTGCAAAAGATCATAGTAGAATTTCCCGCTACAAAGGAGGATCCTTTTGGGTGTGTTTGGAGGAGTGGGATCGTCGAGGATTTCAGAAAAAATCCCGGATGAAAAGGCGTCGAGAGGGCTGCGACAACGCGGATGGCGCAAGAGAGCTTTGGGTGTGAAAATGACTAGGGGTTTTTTCCTGCTTAGAAGTGCTTGTCGACGGAGGAGATGGAAAAATTGGGCTGGGGTAGAGGCGTTGGCGATGATCATATTTTCTTCTGCACACATTTGTAAAAAACGCTCAATCCGAGCAGAAGAATGTTCGGGTCCCCTCCCCTCGTATCCATGAGGAAGAAGAAGGGTGAGATTAGTCAGATGCCCCCATTTCATCTCAGAGGAAGAGAGATACTGGTCAATGATGACTTGGGCCCCATTGGCAAAATCACCAAATTGCCCTTCCCACAGAACTAGGGAATTTGGATACATGAGATTATACCCAAACTCAAAACCCAGACAACCCATTTCTGAAAGGGGGGAATTGAAGATATCTACAGGAGCTTGTTTTTCACTGAGATGGGAAAGAGGGAAATAATGAGAAGAATCGAGCTGGTCGACATAAACACCGTGGCGATGAGAAAAGGTGCCACGGCGGACATCCTGACCTGTAAGGCGGATGTGGATTCCTTGGGTTGCCAGTGTGGCATAGGTAAGCAACTCCGCTGTCCCCCAATCAATCATTGGCGCGGAAGGATCCCCTACAAAGGAGTGTTGTCTTTCTTTGAGAAGCCGTCCCACTTTGGGATGGATATTGACGCTAGTTGGAATTTCTGCAATCTTCTGTCCGAGGGCAAGAAGGGTATTTTTCTCCACTTTGGTATCCACTGGAGCAAGGAGATTTTCAAGATGTAGCCCTTTTTTGCGCATTTCGAGCGTTTGCGAAACGTCTTTTTTTGATTTGACTGTCTCCAAAACGCTTGAGAGGTCGTCTCGAAAGCTTTTTTCCATTTCTTCAGATTTTTCAGAGCTTAATACCCCGGATGCAATGAGACGATCCCGATAAATCTGCCGCATGGTCTTCTTTTCTCGGATCACTTTGTATTGAAGTGGTTGGGTGAATGTCGGTTCATCACTTTCGTTGTGGCCATATTTGCGATACCCCATCAAATCGATAAAAACATCACAGCCAAATTTTTGGCGCAGCTCGATTGCGATTTTCCCAGCCGTTACGCAAGCATCTGGATCTTCTCCATTGACATGCAAAACGGGGGCTCCAAAGGCTTTGGCGATATCTGTGCAGTACCGAGTCGACCGACTATCTTTAGGAAGAGTCGTAAAGCCAATTTGGTTGTTGATGACAATATGGATGGTCCCTTTCGTTCCATACCCGTTGAGTCTCGACATCGTCATCGTCTCGTAGACAACTCCCTGGCCTGCAATTGCTGCATCTCCATGGACGATAATGGGAACAATTTTGTTTGCTTTTTCAGGAGGAATTTGCTCTTGCAACGCACGCGTTCCCCCTTCCACAACCGGATCAACTGATTCCAAATGACTGGGATTTGCTGAAAGCACAATCTGGATATTTTTTCCCTTTTTCGTCTGATATGTCCCTGCAAAACCCATGTGGTATTTGACATCACCTGTCGACTCAGTCAAGTCTGGGGTGAAGTGATCTTCAAACTCTTCGAAAATATAGACATAGGATTTGCCCAAAATATTGGCTAAAACATTGAGTCTTCCGCGGTGAGTCATTCCAAGAACAATTTCTCTGACCCCTAACTCACCGCCAGTAGTCAAGATCGCATGCAACATGGGAATGAACGTTTCTCCACCTTCTAGGGAAAAACGTTTTTGTCCCACATATTTGGTGTGCAAAAAAGTTTCAAAGCCTTCTGCATGGTTGAGCTGCTCTAAGATCGCAATGCGATCTTCATCTGTCAGACCAGATGGAAAAAAGGGCTCGATCCGCTTTTGGAACCATTTTTCAATCTCCACGTTCCCAAGATCCATATATTCGATTCCAATCGTTTTGCAGTAGGTCTTTTGCAAAACATCGATGATCTCGCGAAGAGGCGCCATTTCTTTGTCTAGGAGATTTCCTGTAGGAAATAGGGCATCGAGATCCTTTTGGGAAAGGCCAAAATTTTCCAGTTTGAGTTCATGAGGCACGTGCACTTTTTCTAAGGCCAAAACATCGCAATTGGCAACTAGGTGACCATAGGTTCGATAGGCCTCAATGAGATAGTGGACACGAAGATCTGCACTTTCTTGCCGATGAGGCAGAGCCTGGGGAAGCGCTGAGGCAAATTGCATCCCTTCAAAAAAAAATTTCCATGATTTGTCCACGCCATTAGGATCTTGGAGCCACTTTTCATACAGCCCCTCAAGCATTTTGAGATTACTGAGATTGGCATAGGAGGAGGAGAAGTCTTGAGTCATATTTGCAGCTTATACCATAGAAAAAAATTTTCGCTAGGCATTATACTTAAGCAAATTGAAAAATATTTTTGACCGCATCGGTTTTTTCACCGATTTTTCATCTATTCCTCGCTCCATGTCTATGTACACTGCAGCTCGCACGTATGAAAAATCGGTGAGACCTCTTTGTCAAATTCTAAAGTTTTTCAATTTGCTTGAGTATAAAGTCTTGTTTTTGTAAATTGCCTGTATATTTTGAGGTATGTGTAGATGAATCTTAAAAGTGAACGATTGAAAAAACTCGAAAATGAGTTAGCCGATCTCCAGCATTGGCTGAAGCTCGGGCTCGTCCCGAAAAAGGACATTACCAAACACAAAGAAGAAATCGAGGCAATTCAAAAAAAAGTCACTGATGAAAGACAACGTCTTCGCTTCCTCAAGGAAAGTGGAGAAGTTGAGGAATATACCCCTCCAAAGCGAGGCGCGCGCCCAGCCTATCAAGAACCACAAAGCATGCCCGAAATGAGTGTCAATCAAGACACTGAAGGCGGTGGGTTCGACACGGAAACGGAATCCTTCGATGCGGAAACAACCACTGGCGAAGAGACAAAACCCACTACAGAAACCACCGAAGAAGAAACTCCTTCTCAGGTCTATGACGACGAAGACGATCCTTTCAGCGACAAAAATCGCTGGAAACGGGGCATTCTCGCAGATCCCGACGCAGATGAATGGTAATACCAATCATGAGAAATAAAGTCATAAATTGCAGATATCTTTTGCCTGCAATTCTTCGCCTTCGTTCTCGACAACTTCTTGAAGTTGCCTTCGAACTCCAGGCTTGAATTTCGCCAAAATCTATTGTACTCTTTACGACTTTATTTCTTATGATTGGTATAAGCCTCTATTTTCACATCCCTTTTTGCACGCGAAAATGTCCCTACTGTCATTTTTTTGTTGTTCCCAATAAAAAAGACCACCGAGAAGACTTTCTCGAAGCCCTTCTCATCGAATGCAGGCGCATTTTGCCCAAAATAAAAGATCATCTCGTCACCTCGATTTATTTTGGAGGCGGAACCCCTACTTTGCTTGGCGCAACCGCCATCCACATCCTTCTCGAAAGCATCCCCTTTGCTCCAGATTGTGAAATCACAATCGAGGCGAATCCGGAAGATGTGACCGAAGAGTTGATGGCAAACTTCAAGCAAGCGGGAATCAATCGCGTATCTCTTGGAGTCCAATCTCTCGAAGATTCTTCCCTCCAGGTTCTCGAGCGAACACACAATGCCACAAAAGCTATCGAAGCCATTATGCACACCAAAAACGCCGGGATCTCCAATATCTCCATCGATCTCATGTATGAGCTGCCCGATCAAACCTTAAAGGACTTTGAAAAAACCTTACGCAAACTCGAAACCCTTCCCATCACCCACCTCTCCCTCTATAATTTGACCATTGAGCCCAACACTGCATTTTTCAAGAGAACTCTCAACCTCCCTTCTCCAGAGGAAAACTTGAAGTTGCTCCAATCGGCTACAGATCATCTAGAAGAAATGGGATTGAAACGCTATGAAATTTCTGCTTTTGCTCGCGAAGGGTTCGCCTCACATCACAACACGGGGTATTGGATCGGACGTCCCTTTTTTGGACTTGGCCCTTCTGCCTTTAGCTACTACGAGGGAAAACGATTTCGCAATATCCCCCACCTCCATCGCTACATGCGGGCCCTAAAGGAAAATCGCTCTGCTGTAGATTTTGTTGAAGAGCTCCCCTATCCCCAAAATGTCCATGAACTTTTGGCAATCAATTTACGTCTTCTCGAAGGGGTCGATCTCACCACCTTTGATCTTCCAGAGGCTACACATGCCCTTCTCGACAAACTTCATACCGAAAACTACCTCAAACGAGACGGGTCTCACTGCAAACTCACTCCCAAGGGCATTCTCTTCTACGACACCGTCGCTTCTGAAATCATTTAGAGTCTGTCTGCGAATTCATTTCACCAGGATTGGAAACAATCTTTTTCCCTCTGGTAAAAGCAATTCGCAGACAGACTCTTAGGGCCCGTAAAGAAATAACCTGACAATCCTCGAGGGAAAAATCGATTCATCTCCCGATGATTTTCCCTTGTAGATATTGCAGGAAT
>QIGB01000082.1 GCA_003228815.1 Chlamydiota bacterium
AGAGGAGCCAAAAATACACAAATATACTGACCTTTTCTGCAGCTGTCTCGAAAGGTTGTTTTCGCCACGCCAAGACAAAAGGTCTCATTTAGCCCACCCTCCATCATCGGCACCTGCAACTCCATCAGAGCGAGATCCAGTCCCGACTGCGAAAGCAGGCAAAGCTCGAATGGTTTTCGAGAGTCTGTTTGGAGATTCAAGCAATACAACTTCATTATTTGCTGATTCTCCACCCTCTCCTCTAAAAGAAGCAAAATCGTTAGAGGATATTCGATTGCGACTCGCTTCCAATCCTAGAAGAGAAAGGGCAGTTTCTGTCAAAGATTTCCTAAAAAGAGATGCCCCTAATAAGGACGAGCTTTTCAGACAAATCGATCGAGACATTATAGGATCCAATTTTACGATCGACGGTATGGTCCCCAAAAATGCATCATCACTTTGCGAGCAACTCATGGAGAAAACGGGAAAAAGTGAAGAAGAAATTTTGTCACTTTTGCGTCTTTGTCACCAAGGAGTTTTTGCATCGGGCATACAATCAATTAAAGAAAATCTTGGATTATTGGATTTAGAAGACTCTGATGTCGAAGTCACTTTTGGAGATGATCGTCGCAAACCGACCTTTAACATCACAACCAATGGAACAGATATTTTCCTTACTTTCTCTTATGAAAAAACAATGAAAGGAAGTGTGCAAGATCACGACCCAGAGCCTTGTGGAACCCTTAAGTATTCTCTGACGATTAGCTCTGATCTTGAAAAAGCAATTGAAAGCTGGCAAATATCCCCTACTGCCTAAACTACCCCAAAAAACCGTTTCTCAAAAACTCAGTTTCATCATGAAACTGAGTTTTTTTTGAAAAAATCAAGTGAGAAAGGTGACATCACAGTTTTGTGCATCAGCTTACAAGAAAGTGTCGACAAAAAAGGTTTACAATCTTAGACTAGTTTCCCATGAATTTCTGGAATCTTATAACCCCAAATTGGAGATCTTTTTCATGAAAATCTCTTTAGCCTATTTAAGAGTTTTTTTTGTTCTTATCAGTCTTTTCTTCATGACTGCCTTTATGACATCCCTTCCTATCGGCCCAATGTGGCAAAAAATATTCATGGGAGTAGGAGTTGGTGTCCTTTTTAGCGCTCTTCTTCTTTCGATAGAAACTCTTTTCAAGAGATATAATTTGAAGGCGTTCAACACTGTGATCCTGGGCCTTTTTCTCGGCTATCTGTTGGGTCAAGCTCTGACCAATATTTTCAATGCCATTGCCGAAATGAGCCATATGAACATGGTTCTGCAACCCCAAACAATCCACCTCATCAAAGTCTCTTTCTTTCTTTTGGGTACTTATCTGGGAACTTTCCTCACTCTGCATTTCACAGACGAGATTCTCATCAGCATCCCCTTTATTAAATTTTCTCAATCTCACCTGCGAAAAAAAGATCTTCTCATCGATGCCACAGCTCTTTCTGACTCTCGGATTATTGATCTTGCGACAACTGGCCTTGTCAACAATTCTTTGATCATCCCCAGATTCTTAGTCCAAGAACTCTATTCAAAAGCAGAACTCGGAGATGAAAATACGCGAATGAGTGCCAAGCGATGCATTGACACGCTGAAAAAATTGGAAGCGATTCCTTCTCTATGCCTGCGCTATGACGAAACGAAATTTTCTGATGAGAATGAAACATTTAGCAAACTTCTGCGCCTTGCAAGATTGACGGATTCTAATATTCTCTCTGCAGATCTTTCCCAAGCACAAATTCCCGCCGTCGAGGGAATCCTCATCATCAATCTCCACGCCATCTCCAATGCACTCAAGCCTCTAATGCAAGCGGGCGAGACGATGAAAATCAAGATCCAACGCTTTGGCAAAGAGCCGAATCAAGGTGTTGGATATCTCGAAGATGGCACCATGGTTGTAGTCAATGGAGGAGGAGATTTTGTCGGAGAGAACATTGGGGTTCATGTCCTTTCTGTCAAACACACTTCTTCTGGAAGGATGATTTTCTGCAACACAATGGATGAAGAAGAAGTTCCTACCCGCGGCAATCGAGTCGAAGTATGATCGCTGGCCTTGGAAACGATATCATTGAAATCAAGCGGATCAAAGAGGCCTATGAAGAGCACAAAGAGGCCTTTCTCAATCGTCTTTACACAGAAAAAGAACAAGAATACTGCATGGAACAAGAAAACAATCCCTTTCCTCGCCTTGCGGGGCGCTTTGCAGCCAAAGAAGCCATTGTAAAAGCCCTTGGCTGTGGTTTTGGCAGTGAAGTCTCGTGGAAAGATATCGAAATCATCCCAGACGAAAATGGGAAGCCCGAAGTGCATCTCTCTGATGAACTAAGCTGCCGTTTCGATCATCCGATTCTTCTCGTAACCATTAGCCACTGCAAAGAATATGCCACTGCCGTTGCGATTCGATTAAAAAACTGAAAAGGGAATATCTAAGCTAATAATGAAAAAGTTCACGTGCTCGGGATAGCTACGTGCAAAAATGCGATGCATGTAGTCAAAGCGAAACCATCCATACACACCCAGGCGATAGCGATAGCTTGCTCCCACATCGATGCTTTGATGACCAATTTTCGCCCATCCTTTGAAATCATCGATTGGAACCGTTTCTTGACTTCCCAGTCCCCAGTAGCTCATGCCGAAGACACGAAACTGATGACAGTCATGCAAGTTCGCCCAAAAATATAGATCCCCTCTAAGCCATGGCGACCCTTCTGTCCCCTGACCAACTGCTGCAAAGGTGTAGATGCGAAATGTCCAATCACACCCATCACACCATTCCTTGCCAATTGCTGTATGAAACTCAAAGTTGGCACGGGCATGATAGGGAGTGCTCAAAGCATCCCGCATCCGAGAGGATGCATCGCGATAAACAAGCCCAGTTGTGAGGCTCACCGGATCCCCACAGACGTCATCCCACCAAAGTTTGCGAACCTGAAAAGCAAAACTCCGATAGCCAAAGGAAATGGGGGTCGTATCGGCAAATTCCACCTCCAGCTCCCAGTCCCAGGTCTCTGGAGCTGTCACTCCAAGACCAAAGTCCAAAAAATGGGTATTGAAGGTCTCTTTTTGCTTCGGAGCTGAATTGTCGACTCGATCAAAAAAATTATACTCATAAAGGGGACGAAAATGAAATTCAAAACAATTGCCAAACCAAGGATCTTCCTCCAGGGCAAGGCAAACACTGGGTAAGAAAAGTAGAAGAAATCCCTTTTTCATCAATCAATGAGTCCTTGGCTACTTAACCATCGCTCGGCATCGAGAGCGGCCATGCACCCACTTCCCGCTGCTGTCACCGCTTGGCGATAGACATGATCATGAACATCACCTGCGGCGAAAACACCTTCAACGCTCGTGGTCGATGATCCAGGCTTTACCTTGAGATATTTGTTTTCTTCGAGCTCGAGCTGCTCTTTGAGAAAAACGGTATTGGGGGTAAATCCAATGGCAAAAAACACTCCGCCAGCTTCTCTCTTTTGTGTCTCATCTGTTCGGACATTTTTGAGCGTCACAGAGCGGACGACATCGTCCCCCTCGACTTTTTCGAGGACATGATTCCAGATCACTTCAACTTTGGGGTGCTTAATCGCCCGATCAGCCATAATTTTTGACGCCCTAAGCTGATCGCGACGATGAATAAGAAAAACTTTACTTCCAAATTTAGTGAGGAAGATCGCCTCTTCACAGGCGCTGTCGCCTCCTCCGATGACATAGAGGTCTTTATTGCGAAAGATCGGGGCAGCACCATCACAAACGGCACAGGCCGTCACCCCTTTTTGCCAAAATTCTCCGTCTCTGGTTCCCTCAATGTCCAACCGATTGGTAGTCGCCCCAGTGGCGATGATGAGAGCTTCCGATTCCACATCTGTCTTACTCCCAACCACTTTGAAAGGACAAGACGAGAGATCGACTGTCGTCACATCTTCGGTGAGGATTTCTGTTCCAAAACGCTCCGCTTGTTTGCGACACTTTAGCATCAGCTCAGGACCTTGAATCCCTTCAGGAAAACCAGGATAATTTTCAACATCGGTCGTCGTCATCAGCTGTCCACCCGCCGTTCCTGAAAAAAATCCTTCATAAAGAAGGGGCTCAAGATTGGCACGAGCAGCATAAATCGCAGCAGTATACCCTGCTGGACCCGATCCAATAATGACGAGTTTCCTTTTTTGCATCTTATCTTCCTTCAATCAACATTGCCAAAGATTAAAGTTTTACAAAAAATGCAGGTATAAGTTCCAGGAAAATATGGAAATTTCGTACAATCTTTTGTCGTGCGCCATATCAAACTTGAAGATCTATCGAAATCAATCCATGGGCAACCCATCCTCCCGAAAATGGATCTGATGATTCCAGGAGGCAAGTTCTTTGCCCTTCTTGGCCCTAGTGGATGTGGAAAAACCACACTCCTTAGGCTGATTGCAGGACTCGAAACAGCCGATACCGGAAAGATTTACCTCGGCGAAGATGACATCACCCGCAAACCGATCAACGAAAGACCCATCAATATCGTCTTCCAAAATTATGCCCTTTTCCCCCACCTCAACGTCTTTGAAAACATTGCGTATAGTCTCCGCCTCAAAAAAATTCCCAAAGAAGTGATCAACCAAAAGGTGTTTAAAATTCTTGAGGCTTTTCACCTCGATGCACACATTTATAAACTCCCCAACCAACTCTCAGGCGGACAACAGCAAAGGGTTGCTCTGGCCCGTGCGATCATCGACGAACCCGATGTTCTTTTGCTTGATGAACCTCTAGCAGCCCTCGATTTTAAACTACGCGAAAAAATGCTCCTGGAATTGATCGAATGGCAAGATGAGCTTGAGACCACCTTCATCTATGTCACCCACGACCAATTTGAAGCACTCACCGTTGCCGATCAGATGGCCATCATGAACCACCAAGGAGAGATCGAACAAATCGGGACTCCTAAGGAGATCTATGAGTTCCCCCACTCATCGTTTGTCGCCCGCTTTGTGGGAACAACCAATATCTGGCATGGGAAACTGCGCGAGCTCGACACCGAACCCGAAATTGAAATCCCCGAGCTGGGTCGATTCAAAATCTTCCTTGCAAAGAAAAAAGATTGGATGAAAGAAGGTAATGACATCTTCATGAGTATCCGCCCAGAAAAAATTTTCATTACGAAAACCGAAGCAAAAAATTTCTCGAACCAAATCAAAGGAATTGTCCATTCCATTGTCTATTATGGCCGCTCAACTCAGTACAACGTGATTCTTGAAAACAATAGCAAAATACAGGTCTTTGAGCAAAATGAAGAGCATTTCCCCCATGAAGACATTGACTATGACAATGAGGTCTATCTCTACTGGCAAAAGGAGAATGCAGTTCTACTGGAAAAATGAAAATCCATTTTCTTTCAAAACCTAAACGCTCTGAACTTCCTTTTGCTGTGGGCATCCCAGCACTCATCTGGCAAGTTCTTTTCTTTTACATCCCCCTCTTTCTGATTGTCATATCGAGCTTCATTAAAATCTCCGATGTAGGGAAGTTCGCGGGACTGACGTTTGCCCATATCCGCCTCTTTCTGACTCCCACATACCTCAAAGTCATTTTAGCTTCTCTTCTTCTTGCTCTATCGAATGCCTGTATCTGTTTTTTGATCGCCTTTCCTCTTGCCTATTTTCTCTCTTTTCGAGGGCGCAAATACCGCAACATTCTTCTCTTTTTTCTCATCGTCCCTTTTTGGACCAACTTCCTCTTGCACGTTTACGCATGGTTTTACGTCTTAGAAAATCAAGGATTCATCAATATTCTCCTCATGAAAATCGGGGTGATTGCAAACCCTTTGAGCCTGCTCAATTCCCTGCCCGCGATCATGATCATGATGATCTACTACTATCTCCCCTTTATGGTTTTACCTCTCTACACCTCTCTGGAACGGTTTAACTACACACTGATCGAAACATCCTATGATCTTGGCGGAAGCTTTTCCTCTACCCTGCGACGGATTATTCTTCCACTCACCAGCCGCGGGATTCGAGCCGGTTTTTTTCTCGTTTTCATCCCCTCCTTTGGAGAATTTGCTATTCCGGAGTTGATGGGTGGAGATAAGAAGATGTTTGTGGGAACCGTCGTCTCCCAATACATACTTGGAGAAGGGACAGGTTCTCTGGGAGCCGCTTTCACCCTGCTCAGCGGTGTCATCCTCCTCTTCAGCACAGTCTTTTTGTATATCGTCCTGACCAAACTCCTAGAACCAAAGATGTATCATGGATAAGAAGAGATCGATCGGCCATATAAGTTCTCTCATTATGATTGCTGGAACCTACCTCTTCCTCTACGTCCCCATTATCATCCTCCTCGTTTTTTCCTTTAACGTAGATCGTTTTCCCGCTCCATGGAGCCATTTTACCTTCAAGTGGTACCATGAACTTTTTCAAGATCAATATCTTTGGAAAGCCTTTGGCAATTCCCTGATCGTCGCGGTTTCTGCAACAAGCATTAGCCTAGCTGCGGGCATTGGACTGATTTTCTATGCCGCACAAGGGGGGAAAATCGGAAAATCTCTTGGCATGTACTACGGCAACCTCATCGTCCCCGAAACCGTCTTAGCCGTCAGTCTCCTCTCCTTTTTCACCATGATCCATATTCCTCTCGGTCTCATCACACTCATCCTCGCCCACTCCGTCCTCGGTCTCGGCTTTGTCATTCCCATCGTCTACGCCCGTTTTCGCGAACTCGACCCAACCCTCACAGAAGCCTCTTTTGTCCTTGGAGCCACTTCACTGCAAACCTTTTTCAAAGTCACACTCCCCCTTTTGCGTCCCACACTCATCATGACCGCCCTCCTCGTTTTCATTCTCTCTTTTGATGATTTCATCCTCTCCTATTTTTGTGCCGGGAGCACCGCCCAGACCCTTTCTCTCTATATCCTCTCCATGATCCGGACAGGAGTCTCTCCCGTTGTCAACGCACTCTCTTCTGTACTCCTCTTTTTTAGCTCGCTCCTTGTCTTCTTTTTCTTTTCACTCAAAACAAGGATACGTTTCTTCTAATGAAATTCATTCGTCGCTTAATCATTATTTTTCTCTGGATCCTCCTCATCTTCGTTGCCCTATATTTCCCCTCATGGGACATCTTCACCCCAAAAGAAAAAAGCATCAACATCTTTGCTTGGGGAGATGTTCTCCTTCCTAAAGTACTCAGCGATTTTGAACACGATACAGGGATCAAAATCAACATTAGCTACTACTCGACAAACGAAGAACTGCAAGTGAAAATGCAAGCAACCCACGGAGTAGGGTACGATCTCATCATGCCTACTGGCTATACGGTCGAAATTCTCTCCGATCATCATCTTCTCAAACCCATTGATCACACAAAAATCTCCTTTTGGGACTCCCTTGACCCTTTCCTTTTGAATCGATCTTTCGATCCTGATAATCGCTATTCCATCCCCTTTGAATGGGAAATCTATGGCCTTGGTATTGACCGGGCCTTTTTCGAAAACCGCCCCTTCACACCTTCCTGGAAGACAATTTTCGACAAAGAAATCATCGACTACCGGATTGCATTTCTCAACGATCCGATTGAAGCTGTAGGTATCTCTTCTTTGTATCTCTTTGGTGCACCAAAAGACATTACCCCACAAAAATTTGCCGCCATCAAAAAACTCCTAATCAAGCAGCGCAATTGGGTAGAGGCCTACTCAGATTTTAGAGCGCCTTACTTCATCGCGACGGGCAATTGTCCGATTGCTGTCACCACCAATTCCTATATCCGAAAAGTTTGCATGCTCTGCGAAAACATCGACTTCGTCATCCCCAAAGAAGGATCCTTCATCACCATCGAAAACTTTTGCATTTCAAATGCATCCACCAAAGAGAAATACATCTATACATTCCTCAACTATCTCTACAACAAACAAACGATGAAAGACCATTTTGAGGAATACGGATTTTTTCCCGCCTACAAAATTCCGTATGAAGAACTCACGCTGTATCCTCATGAAAAAAAACTCCTCGAGATGACTCCCGAAGAGTTTAACAACCTGCACACCTTCAAAAATCTCGTCCCGCAGCAAAAGGTCCGCGATCTTTGGGTCGAGGTCAAGTCTTTTTAAAATCCGCTAAGGGTTTTTCTCCCATGAAGAAAGGCCCTTTAAGAGAGTCTTCATCAACTGAATGGCCAAGTTTCAATCGAGACTGGATGAAAGGACCATTCTTTGCGACAACCTCCTCAAACAAATCACGTAACTTAGGGCCCGTAAAGAAATAACCTGACAATCCTCGAGCAGGAAAACGGTTCAGATCTTGAGAATTTTTCCGCAGTAGATATTCCTGCAATATCT
>QIGB01000105.1 GCA_003228815.1 Chlamydiota bacterium
GCACGATAAGGTTCTCTCTATCAATTTTTTATTAGACAGCCCCTAGCAAGATAGGTTAACGGGCGGGGCTAAAAATGTACAAAGTCGAGCTTACTTCATTTCCTGACATGGTAACCTCCTTTAAGTTGGTTAATTAAAGAAATGAGGATTCAAGCACATCGAAAATTGTGCGTCAACTACGAATGATTAATTTAACGTGAATATCTGAACAAATTTAAATTCAGGATTGTGTCGTCGTTTGATTTTTCTTTTCATAATTCCTCATCTATTTTCTGGGACCATTATCTCCTTTGGGAATTCGATATCAATCTGGGCTACTGGCTTTTCAATTACTGCTACACTTTTGCGCAGCTCTAGAAAAATATCGGGCATTCATGACAAGATGAAACTATGAGACCATTGCATAACTCATTCCAATCCCAGCGTTTCAATTCCTCTTCCTCGTCGACCAGCTCTCTTGGAGCTGGCCTTCGAAACCACAGAAATTTTCATCTAAAAAATCTGAAGCCCTGGCATCGAAAGCAGTTATGCAATGGCCTCAGCATGAGATTCCTTCTATTTTTTCTCTTATTTTGCTTACCTCTTTCTGCAGAATATGTGCACAGTAAAAAAAGCCTTCAGCACATCCAACAAGGGATCGACAAAATCTTAAACAAAATCGATCAAAATGTTCATGTTGGAATCGAAGTGGTTTCCCTAGAAACCAAGCAGCGGCTCTATGAAAAAAATGCCCATAAACTCTTTGTCCCTGCAAGTACCACCAAACTCTTTGTCGCAGGAGCAGCTCTTTCTACACTGGGCCCCCATTTTACCTTTGAAACATCCCTTCTTACCGACGGGCCTGTCAAAGATCATACAATCCGCGGTAATGTCTATTTGCAAGGATCGGGAGATCCCAGTTTTACCTTAAATGATCTCGAGCAAATGGTTTTGATTTTACGGCTTTCTCAGATCAAAGAGATCCAAGGGGATCTCATTGTCGATCATTCTGCCTTTGATTCCTTTCCCGAAGGCCCCGGTTGGATGTGGGACGACATTCATAGTGTTTCTTATTCACCTATGAATGCCCTTTCCATCAATCACAACTGCCTCAATGTGTGGGTCCGACCTGCTGATAAAGTTGCCACCCCTCCCAGAGTCTTTGCCTATCCCAAAACCGGCTACGTCAAAATCGAAAACCATGCCACCACAGGAGAAAAAGAAGAGATTCCTTCTCTTGGGCGTGTGCTGCGGATGAAACGAAATACCATCCAAGTCAAAGGGGAGATCGGGATTCGAAGTAACATCCAATCCTTTCAAATTCCCATTGAAGGTCCTCATCTTTACGCCGTCACTCTTCTCCACTCTGTCCTAAAAAAAGCAGGAATCGAATGGAAGGGGAAGATGCGGGTGCAAAAAGCCCCCACTCACGCTGCGGTTCTCGCCTCCCATCGTTCAGCTCCTCTCTCTGTTCTCCTCCATACAGCTCTCAAAAACTCTGACAATCTCTATGCGGATAACCTCTTCAAGAAAGTCGGACAGATCCATTTTGAAGAGCAAGGGACTTGGAAAAATGGAAGCAAAGCTGTCCGTCATCATCTTGAGCAAGAAGCAGGTCTTGCCATTTCGGATCTCGTTCTCGTCGATGGAAGCGGGCTCTCTCGCTACAACCTTGCCTCTCCCCATCATGTTACCTCTTATCTCAGCTGGCTTTACAATCACTCTCCCTATTCAGCGGAATTTCTCTCAGCCCTTTCTATAGCGGGAAAAGACGGCATTTTAAAAAAGCGTTTTGCTACGAATCCCCCCAATCTGCGGGCCAAGTCAGGTACAATGACTGGGATCTCAGTCCTCTCGGGTTTCCTCCAAACTGCTGATGGTGAGCCCCTTGCTTTTTCGATCATGATCAATGGCTTCACTGAAAAGGCAGCTTTTTACAAAGCAGATGTCGAAGACCCTATCTGCATCTTCCTAGCTAAGCTCTCAAGGAACGAGTAGGTTTGTTTTTTAAAAACCAAACTATACAGAAACAAATGTCTGTATTTGATATAATAATGCCTTGTTTTAGGGGGTTAGTTATGTCGGTTGATTTTAGTCGAATTGAAGGTGGAAATGAGGGTTATAATTGTAGTATTTGCCTAAATGAAGAAAAGGGACAGTTTGTTTGCCATACTGGAGAAGGAGGGGACAAACATCCCATTCATGAAATTTGCGCCAAAAGAATGCTAAATTCAGGTGAGAGTATCTGTGCTCTATGTAGAAAACTAGTTGATCTTTCTTCCTTACTCACTTCAGAGGAAATTGGAGAACGAGAAGATCATCAAGAAGCACAAAGATTAGCTAACAAGCTAGATCAAGAAGTAGCGGATGCTCTTCTTGCTCAAGAAATGAATGATGCTGAACTTGCTAGCAGGCTTCAAAATAATCCATGGTATGTAATTAGAGGCGGAGATATTCGAGCGCATGCAGCAATGGCTAGGCCACCTGGAAGACGAGCAGAAATCAATCCCTGCATTGCCGCAGCAGTATTCCTAGGTGCATTGATTGTCGCTTCTTTTGCGAAAGGTTGGTTTGTTTAGGCCTTCTTAGAGAACTTGCTCTTGAGGCGGCCCACTTTGTTGAGCTTATAGATTCCCCTCTTGACCCCTTTGTCCAGAAGAGAAAAAATGCTATTGAGACGGGTTTTTGCTTCTGTCTCATTTTTTTGTTTCACTTCATTTTCAAAAGAACGGACTACTGTTTTCACGCGTGATTTGAACGAACGGTTTTGCAGTTTGCGCTTGGCGTTTTGGAGGTCCCGTTTTTTTGCGGTGGGACGTTTGGTTTTGGAATCTTTTTTTTCTTCTGCCATAAATCTTGTATTTCCTCTAGAATCGAAAGACAATCATCATAGAGCAAGTGTGGAAATATGTCAAAACCCCTTTGGAACCTTCTTTTGATTTTGACTGGGTGTCTTGCCCTATGGAGAGGGGCCCTGGCGGGCTGGGATCTCTGGCAATATGGACGTTTGCAGATGGAAGTACCCGCAAAAGTGGTCTCTTTCTCCATAATTCCGAAAGGATCGAAGTATGCCCTTGAGGGGGCCTATACCTATGTATATCAAGGACATGAGTTTAAGAGGAAGACACTCCTTTCAGGCCCATATCACCTCAATAAAGCTTCAGCAGAAATCGAGATCAAGAAGATGGAGGGGATGCCTTGGAGTGCTTGGGTCGATGCCCGCAAACCCGCATTTTCTTCTTTGGAGAATAACTTTCCCTATCGCAAAATCTTTTACGGTGTTTGCCTCATCGGAATTTTTCTCTATTTTGTTTATCTGCGCCTTCACTTGCAGCTTCTTTTCAGGAGCATGTAGAGAAGTTTTAGATAACTTTGTCTAAGAGAGACCAAGGGAGGTCTCTTTGTACTTTGCTTGGGAAACTGCCCTCGCAGGGCTAAATCAAAAAAATCTCCTTCATGATAGTAAGACCAGTTTTGCCCCCGAGTAAAGAGAGGATTGGGCCAGCCATGGTCGGGAAGACAGTGGCATTTTCGCAGATTGATTGGGCGTTTGCCATAGAGGGATAACTGGTCATAGATCATCCCGTTTCCCTCTGTATCCATATTGGCGTAGTAGCAATTTTTTGAGAGCAAGAACTGTTCTACAGGACGCATTTTCCGCCGATTGTAGGTCGCATCATGGAGGATCCAGATCACCTGGAATCCGATGCTCTCATAATCATTGCAGCGGGCTTTGGCTTCTTCGAGGGTCATGGGGGAATACTGGATTTCATAAATCCGCTTAGACTTTATACAGGCGACATCAGCAATTCGTCCGATTGAGGGAAAAGCCTTTTCTATTTCAGCGCCCTCATCGTCAAATAAATATTGAATGAACCGCTGCAAGCGCAAATGGATGAGACCTTTTTGAGCAAGGAGACACTTTGGATTCCTTTTTGGATGAAAAAAATGCGTTACACGCCTCTTTCCCGCTTTTAGCCGAACTAGTTCGCCACACTCAGGACATATATAATTTTTTCCTTTCATTGCTCCGAGAGCCTGTATGGGGCGATTTTCATCCAGGGCAAAAATTTGCATACGTTTAAATACCTTTAGGGTATAATTTTATTACTCGTTACATTATATCATAACATCATGGCCAAAGAAGCAGAATCTTCCTCTACGTATTCGAATATTTTCACTCAACAACACCAGCAAAAAATCGAAGAACTCGTCACCCTAGCAAAAGATCAGGGGTATGTCACCTATGAGGAGATCAATGAGATCCTCCCCATGAGTTTTGACTCGGCTGAGCAGATCGATCAGGTGCTCATTTTCCTCAGTGGAATGGACATCCAGATCCTCAATCAGGTAGAGGTCGAACGGCAAAAAGAGCGGAAAAAAGAAGCGAAAGAACTGGAGGGGATGTCGAAGCGGGTAGAAGGATCTTCTGATGATCCAGTCCGCATGTACCTGAAAGAGATGGGATCGGTCCCTCTCCTCACTCGCGAGGAAGAGGTTGAGATTTCCAAGCGGATTGAAAAGGCGCAAATCCAGGTTGAAAAGATCATTATGCGTTTTCGCTACTCGACTCGTGAAGCCATATCCATTGCCAACTATCTCTTAACCGGTAAAGAGCGCTTCGACAAATCCATTGCGGAAAAAGAAGTTGAGGACAAACCAAAATATCTTCAACTCGTTCCGCGCATCATTGAATTGCTTTTAGAAGAAGATATTCTCCTAGAAGGATTTCTTCTTCAGATGCGTGAGCCCAAACTAAAAAAAGCAGAACGACTCAAAATTTCTGAAGAAATAGAAAAATGTCGCATTCGAACGCAGGCCTATTTGCGTCGGATGCATTTTCGCCATAATATTATCGAAGATTTTGGTGAAGTGATCATGAATGGCTATGAGCGATTCATCATCCTAGAAAAAGAAATCCAAGAACTCATCCCGCGCGCTGAAAAGAATAAATTTGCTTCCGCTAAGCTCGACGCTGTGAAACGCAAACTTGCTAAGCGAGAACTGGCTGCTGGACGCAATATCGAAGAGTTCAAAAAAGATGTCCGGATGCTTCAGCGCTGGATGGATAAGAGCCAAGAAGCCAAACGAGAAATGGTCGAGTCAAACTTACGACTCGTCATTTCCATTGCCAAAAAATACACCAACCGGGGCCTTTCTTTCCTCGACTTGATCCAAGAAGGGAACATGGGGCTGATGAAGGCTGTCGAGAAATTCGAATACCGCCGTGGGTATAAATTTTCGACCTATGCCACTTGGTGGATCCGTCAGGCGGTCACGCGTGCTATCGCTGACCAAGCCCGCACGATCCGCATTCCCGTTCACATGATCGAGACGATCAACAAAGTCTTGCGCGGAGCAAAAAAGCTCATGATGGAAACAGGTCGAGAGCCCACTCCTGAAGAGTTGGCCCAAGAATTGGGACTCACTCCGGAGCGCGTTCGTGAGATCTACAAAATTGCGCAGCATCCTATCTCGCTTCAAGCCGAAGTGGGAGAAGGGGGCGAGAGCCAATTTGGCGATTTTCTCGAAGACACCTCCATCGAATCACCAGCAGAGGCAACGGGCTACTCCATCCTCAAAGATAAAATGAACGAGGTGCTCGGCACCCTCACTGACAGAGAGCGAACCGTTCTCATCGAGCGATTTGGCCTTCTCGACGGCAAGCCAAAAACTCTCGAAGAAGTCGGCATGCGCTTTAAAGTGACTCGTGAGCGGGTTCGCCAGATCGAAGCTAAAGCTCTTCGTAAGATGCGTCATCCAACAAGGGCCAAACAGCTTCAGGCCTTCCTCGACCTTCTCGAAGAAGAATAGCCTCTCACTAAGAGGGTGTATGCGAATTCATTCCCCCGATATAGGAGCTCTCTTTTCCACTTGGAGGAGCTCTTCAAATTCCACAAACTCGATTTGAGTTTGCTCCATTTTCCAGAGCATTCTCTTAGGTAAAAATATTAGCTCTCCCCGAGGAAAGCAATTTGCATACACCCTCTAAAAATTTAAGTTGCTGTAAATAATTCATTTAGATAGATGATAAGTCTTCACCTGTGTTAAGATAGAGTAAAGAAAGGAGAAAAAATGGCTGATTTTCCAATCGTCCCCCAAATACAAGTTTCCTATCCAGCATTAGTGGATCTCTGTCAACAAGCGCAGGCGGCAGGCATCAAAAACCAATTGTGCAAACAAATCATCCCCCATCCACAACCTAAGCAAAGTAGCTGGCTCTTTTCCGGTGCAAAAATAGCCGCAAGATTTGCCGTCCTTGCAGCCATCGGATATGGCATGGACTCTTTAGGAATGAAGGGAATTGGCGCCGTCGGAGGACAGCTGCAAGAACTGAGCAAAATCTATCTTCCTTCAGCAGTTCATTCTGCTGTTCAACAAGGTGCTGAAAATCTCATTCAAGCTGGAGGCAAAGCGGCTCAATGGGTCGATGAGATGCTAAATGTCACAGCGCCTGCAACAGTAGCGCTGCAACAAGCAAAAAACACAGTCGATACAACAGTCAAAGTAGCTAAAGTTGGGGGAAGTTTGTGGCTGCTAAGCAAAGTAGCCAGTCCTACCAAGGCAGTCCTTGGTGTCTTGGGAAGAGTTTATGCTTACTGTCCCTTGCCAGGATCTTCTACTCTTAGAAGAGCTATGAATAGAGCATAATTCAACTTGCCCCCTATCCCTTTCTGGAGCTACCTGCACGAAGAATCTGCTGCGCTTTGATCGTCGGAAAGGTGAATTCCACCTTCCCTGCAGCTTCTCCGTTCGTTTACGCTCCAAAAATCGATAGAAGGCAAGTTGAATTAATAACAATTCTTGATCTAATCTTAGGGTTTCTGTCATATTCACTAAAACATGACAGAAACCCTTTCCATTTTTGATGAAATCTTCTCTGATTCCGGTCTTCTTGCAAAGACCTTCTCAACTTATGAAAGTCGAGAAGGACAACAACAAATGGCTCGTCATATTTGGGAAGCCTTCGAAGAAGAAAAACCGGCTCTATTTGAAGCCGGGACAGGAATTGGCAAGAGTCTTGCCTATTTGATTCCCGCTCTCTTGTGGAGTTATAAAACAGGAGAAAAGATTGTCGTTTCCACATATACGATTTCCCTCCAAGAACAGCTTCTCGAAAAAGATCTTCCCCTACTTCTCAATGCATTAGGACTCAATCTGCAGGTAGTTCTCGCCAAAGGGATGGGCAACTATGTCTGCATGCGCAAGCTCGATGAAGTCTCCAAACAGCATGGCTTTTTCGATCAGTCGATCGATGCGCTTACCAGTTGGGCAAATAGAAGTATCGATGGAAGTAAATCGACGATCCCTTTTTCCGTATCTGGTGAAACATGGGGCAAGGTCCATGCCGAGTCAGAAGCGTGTTCCTATGTCAAATGTCCCCACTACAAGAACTGCTTTTTTTTCAAAGCAAGAAGCAAAGTCCAAGATGCCGATCTGATCATCGTCAATCACCATCTTTTAATGGCTCATCTTTTGGCAGAAGAAGAAAGAGCGATATTGCCCCCTTTTTCGCGACTCATCGTTGACGAGGCACACCACTTGGAACATGTAGCTCGCAGCTGTTTGACCCAAGTTCTTGACAGGATCCAACTCTTTAAATCTTTGGGACGAGTCCATTCCGATGCACACCCTGAGGTGAGCCGTTTTTTTCACATTCGCAATTGGGTTCAAGAAAAAGCCCACAAAGTCCGATTCGATATCGATTTACCCGGAGAAAAACGAGAACTCTTGAATCAAGCGCATACGGCCTTTGATTTGCTCGACCAAATCGTTTCCACGAGCACAACTGCTTTCAAATGGCGCATTACACCCAATGTTTTCCAATCACAAAAGTGGCAAGAAGAGCTAATGCCAGCTTTTGGGCAGCTCAAAGAAACGCTTCTGCGATACATTGCCTCTCTCGAGAGCATTGAAAAAGAGCTTGAAGATGAGATCAAATCCAAAGTAGAAAATGATTTGCTCGATATCGCTTCTGCAGTCGAAAGACTCAAAGAAACAGTCGCGACCATCGAAACCTTTTTCAAAGAGAACGATGTCCGCTGGGCTGAAAAAACCCCTGAGGGAACAACCCTTTCTATTGCCAAACTCGATGTCGCACCCTTTTTGGAAGAAAAGCTCTTTGCCTCGTTAAAAAGCGCCGTCCTTTGTAGTGCAACCTTAGCTGTTGGAGGGAGCTTTACCCATCTTAGAAGAAACCTCGGCCTGCAAAAAGAGACAAATGAAAAAATCTATCCCTCTCCCTTTGATTTCCAAAATCGGACCCGCCTTTTTGGCATCAAAGATCTTCCTCCACCCAATGGGTTTCAATTCATCCCTGAGGTTGTCCAAGTCCTCCGCAATCTTTTCGAAATTAGCGAAGGCGGAGCCTTTGTCCTCTTCACCTCCTATGACATGCTCCATAAATGTGCAGATCAACTTTCCGATCTCCCCCTCCTTTGCCAAGGAGATTTAGCTCGGCATCAGCTTCTGGAAGAATTCAAAAAAAGCCAAAACGCCATCCTCTTTGGAACAGATTCATTTTGGGAGGGGGTGGATGTAGCTGGTGACGCTCTTCGCCTCGTCGTCATTGTAAAACTTCCCTTTCCCGTGCCAACAGAACCACTCCTTGAGGCACGATCAGAGCTTCTTCGCGCAGAAGGCCGCGATCCCTTTATGGAAGATTCCGTTCCAAAAGCTGTCATGAAATTCAAGCAAGGGTTTGGAAGGCTGATGCGCAGAGCCGAAGATAGAGGGTGTGTCTTCTGTCTAGATCAACGTCTTTTCACCCGATCCTATGGAAAAATCTTTCTGCAAAGCCTTCCCGAGTGCGTTGTGTCATACGATACCAAGGAAAACGTCTACAAGGAAATGAAAGATTTTTATAGAGATGGAGCGTAGCGGGATCGAACCGCTGACCTCAACAATGCCATTGTTGCGCTCTACC
Source organism: Chlamydiota bacterium (assembly GCA_003228815.1). GTDB lineage: Bacteria > Chlamydiota > Chlamydiia > Chlamydiales > Rhabdochlamydiaceae > Sacchariniichlamydia. Next base: position 8,906 of record QIGB01000105.1, read on the forward strand.
AACTGAGCTAACGCCCCAAAAGAGATCGTTCTAAGACCCAAGGGGACATTTTAGGAAATTAACCCCTTTTTCACAATAGAGCATAAGATCTCTTTCAAACTTCTATCAAATGATTCTTCGAAGGAAGGCCCAGTTCATTTCGAAGATTTTCTACATCTACTTGAAGGCCGACTTCTTTCTGTTGATTGTTCATTTCGAAGTCAAGTAAAAGAAGTTCCAGCCTTTCCCGATCCTTCGCATTTTTTGCTGCTTGTCTGGGTGATTTTCCTTTCAATGCTGGAAGAGGAGTGTCTGGCCATTTTTTGTAGTGATCTTCGAAAAAGGCCTGAAGAATTTCTTTTTCTTCAATCGTCGGTTCAGGAGGTGGGGCAGGTTCTTTCTGTGCAAGATTCTCCAAATCAATTTCTTCCACATCTTCTCTAACGAATTGAGCATTTGGCAATCGCTTTTCAATCTCCTGTTGAATCTTTTTTGAACGTTTTATGGAATTGACGTTGATAGTCAGCTCATGTTCTTTAATTTTCATTTCACCCATAATTGTTTTGTCTGACCGATTTTTAAACCAAGGAAAGTCAATAGAAAACAAATTGCCATTTTCATCGAAATCTCCATCACCAAGAACCTCTTCAGGATCTTCTCCTTTGCACAAAGAAATGAGTCGGTCAAAGGCTTCTTTTGGAGAACAAGAGAGTTCATATGTCAAAGTTCGCAGAGAGAAAGGGTCTCCATCCGTATTTCTTAGTTCGGGAAGTTGAAATAAGGACTCTGCCCAAATAAAGTAGGCTTTTCTAAGGTCATTATCATATTTGAAAAGGACAGAAGGAGTTAGTTTTTTTTCTTGCTTTAAAATTTTCTCTTTTAAATCCAAAACATCTAACGCATAATTCGTGGGCAGCGGAACGGTGGAAAAGCTGATTTGCATTTCTTGATTCTTACAAGAGATTAACCTGGCGAAAGTAATGAATCCTTTGAATTTTTCAAGAGAACCAGATTTTTCCTTGATCGTAATCGTTCTATCTAACAGTAGATCTTTCAATACCATTCTACGAGAGGGTATGATCTCTTCGATCAGAAAAAAGCTAAAAGGACTTTCAGAAACAGCTACAAGAAAATCTAAGTAGTCCTTTTTGGGGTTCTTTTGAACATACAAATCAGCTAAGGTGGTGTTTTTTCCTAAACACTCCCACTCTTCTGAATAGTCATAAGGAATCCATCGAAAAATGAACCAGGAGGGAAAAAGATGATCTCCATCAGAAGAATCCATTTCTAAATCCTCACCAAGGCAAAAAGCATCCCATCCATCGTCAAAGATATCTTTTCCCCACTGCTCAACTGCAAATTGCATAGCGCCTTCACAGATTTCTCCTTCAATCCGTCGGAGATTTACATATTCTCTATCGCAATCCAAAGGCGGGATCCGCGATTTTTTGGTAAAGCAACAATGCTTGTATTTCATTTTGCTGCCGCATGGGCAAGGCTCATTTCTTGCGATTTTTTCCATCTACATGTTCCTTGTTGAAGGTTACAACAAGAATAAAATGTTGTTGGTTTTTTTTAAAGAAGCGACTGAATTTTTGACAAAAAAGGGAATTTTCCTATCATGCCGAGCCAATGAAAGGCTTCATTGTTTTTTTCATTTGCCTTCGCTGCGTGCTCTTTGCTTCCTTCTTCGAAGAAGAAGACCCGATGCATTATTACCACGTAAATATAATCTCGGGACATCTTGACTTAACATTTCTTGATGTTGAACTCAAAAGCCCTATCCCGTTTTCCTTAAGGCGTAACTACACAAGTGCAGGCGCATTAGAGCGCTCTCCAGATAATATCGACCTTCGGTTAAAAAGCCTAAGAGGATGGGGAAGGATATTTCAGGGGGGATGGAGTCTCTTGTCGCATTCAAGTTTACTTGTTCAAAGTGGATTTGATCAAAAACATCATCAAGCTTATCTCTGTGAAAAAAATAGCAGCCAGTTAATTCCCTACTCCTATTACAAAAGAAAGAAAAAGTATAGCTATCTAAAACCAGAAACAAAAAATACTCAAACCTCGGGAAATCTAAGCGCTCGAAAAAAAATAAAACATAACATCCTAAAGATATCCGATAAGGAAGCTATTTTATTTCTTCCAGATGGAAGCGAGCGTCATTATTCAGGTCGACATAGCAATGAGCGGGAGGGTTCGGAGAGCCATTGGAAGCTCGACGTAGAAATTTTGCCAAGCAAACACCGGGTTGCATATCACTATTCAGGTGATGGATCCTTTGAATCGGAAAATCTCGTACAAGTTCAATTACAAAATCCTCAAGGAACAACAACATTTGCTTCGATCGATTTTGATAAAAAAGAAAGCGTTTTACATGCAAAAACTTCCGATGGAAAATGCATTACTTATCAAATGGGAACAGAATTCAAAGAGAGAACATATCTGCAAGAAGTGGAAACAAACATTCGATCCAAAGACACCGTTCATTACCAACCGGGCAGAAAAGGAATCGGTGCACGCATTGGAGGGCTGAGTATTGGGCCAAAAGAACAGTTTCGAGTGGAATATTACCACCCTACAACGAAAGCCAAAGAAAGAAAGAGGGCGAAAAAGCCGCAAAAACATCTTAAGAGTGATAAAGTAAGATGCATGAAATTTCCCGACCCAGAAAGAGGGGAGTTTGTCGATGTTGCCGAATTTTCCTATTTTCCAGAGTATACAGAAGTCAAAGATTGCGAAGGAATCATCACTCGCTATTTCCATGATCAAGAGAGACTGCTTTCTATCGAATATTTTGATCGAGAGGGTCAGCCTCATTCTAAAGTTGAGTTCGAATGGAAAAATGACAATCTCCGTGCAAAAAGACAGCTAGACGGCAAAGGCAATCTTCTCTTTTCAAAATCATTTGTATATGACGATGCGGGGAATGTCATAAGAGAAGACTGGCGGGATCATCAAACACAAGCTCCCCCCATTCGTCGCGAGTTTACCTATTCCAAAAAACGCTTAGTTCTTTCTGAAGAAGAGATGGGAGGGCTAGCTTATCGCTATGGGTATTTGCCGCGCACTGATTTGCTAACGAAGAAATTCACCCTGTATAAAAGAAAAGTTCTTCTCAGAGAATTTCTGTTTTACAATGAGGACAACCTTCTTATTTGTAAGATCGTTGATGATGGAACAAGATCGGATCCAGACATTCTTACAAATGTTACAGAGCGGAAAATAGAAAGATTTGATTTGGATCCCGAAACAGGTCTTTGTCAGACATTGACCGAATACTATCTTGATCTGAAAACCCTGACAGAAAAAGAATTTCGAAAGCACCAGTATACCTATAATGAGAAACGAGAAGTCGCATCTGAAACCATCATCTATGGCCCAAATGAAGAGCAGTACACGATTTACAAGGAATACGATGACTTTGGGAATCTCATTAAACAGATCACCCCTTTAGGAAGAGAAAATACCTTTACCTATGACGAACTGGGCAATCTCATAGAGAGCAAAGAAGTTGGGCATCCAAAAAAGACTTTCATATACGACCATGCAAATCGACCTATCCAATGCACAGAAGCAGGAAAAATCACACAAAGCACCTATGACATAAAGGGGAGGCTGCTTCAACAAACAGACACCTGTGGCAACGTCATCCATCAAACCTATGATGGTTTTGGAAGATGCATCGAAACCCGCTTCCCTGAGACGATAAATGCAAGAGGGGATACCTATATTCCAGAAATCACCTCTTCCTACGACATTCAAGGAAATCTAATATCGAATACCAATCCACGTGGTGAAAAGATCGTAAAAGAATACAACATCCTAAGAAAACCGACCTTGGAAGAGCATCAGGATGGGAGCTTGATCCGTCATCAGTACAATCGAGATGGGACGATCTCAAAAACCATCTATCCTGATCAGACAGAAATCCTTTTCACATACGATTCCTTTCAAAGAATGACCTCCAAAACGATCCTTTCTGCAGATGGAGAAATTCTCAGTGAAGAAAAATGGACCTACAATACATTTCATCTTCTCTCCTACTCGAATCCCCTGGGGCTTACAACCCATTATCAATACGATGCCTTAGGTCGAAAAATAGCGGAGACTGCTGAAGATCGCACCATTACCTATTCATATGACGCCTTGGGATTTCTCGAAAAAGTCACTCAAGATGGCTATGCAAAAGTACAGATTCATAACATCGAAGGGGAAATCATAGAAGAATGGGAAGAAGATGAATTGGGAAAAATCGAAAATCACATGTTCTTCTTCTATGATAATGAGGGGCGAAAAGAAAAAGCGATCCGCATCACTTCAAAAAAAGAAGCGGAGGACCACTTTTTTTATGACGAAGAAGGACACCTCTGTCAACATATTGACCCTCTCGGAGAAAGCTCACATTTTATCTACTCCCAAGCCCTCAATTCTTTAGGACAAACAGTTGAGCAAAAAGTTACCATTGATCCCCTTAGAAATACCCAAATCGAAACCAATGATGCAAATGGCCGGATTGTTTCCATTGAGAAACAGGATTCAGAGAACCAAACCATTTCGAGAGAAAAATACTTCTATGATGAAGCTGGCAATCACGCTAAAAGACAAGTCACCATTTTTCAGAAAAACACCCCCTTGCGCGAGCACACCACCCTACGGGAATACAATGAGAGAGGTTGGCCGATCAAAGAAATCGAAGAAGATGAAAAATGCACAATCTTCGAGTATGACACAAGGGGAAGAATCGTTGAAAAAACACTCCCTTCAAGTGTCATACTTTTTCATACGTATGATGCCATCGACCGACTCATAGAATTGAAAAGTTCAGATGGAACCATTCATTACGAGTACACCTATGGAAAAGGGAATTTGCCCATACAAGCTGAAGACAAAATTCTCCATTTGACTTGGGAGCGGACATATAACACTTTTGGAGAAATCACCTCAGAAACAAGACCCGATGGATCCACATATCGCTGGAGCAACGACAATAGAGGACGATGCGAAAGTTTCACTTTACCCGACAGTTCCTCACTCACCTATAGCTACACTCCACTACACCTAGAATCAATTGCCAGATATTCTTCTGATGGACAGTTGCAATATACCCATCATTACACACAATTCGACGAAAATGGCCATGTTTCAGAAGAAGAGCTCATCAACAACCTAGGACCCATCACAACAACACATGACCTGCTCGAGCGGACCGAAAGCCAAAAGACACCTTGGAATACCTCTTCCATTGCATATGGACCTTCAGGCCTTGTGCAAAAAACCGAGAATTCACTCTTTGAGAGCAAAGAATACCAATACGATTCTCTCAACCAACTTAAGCAAGAAGGTGAGCAAAAATACCATTTTGACTCACTTGGAAACCCCCTTGAAGCACAAGTCAACCAGTTCAATCAAATCATCTCCACATCCTGCTGCAAGCTTTTCTACAATGAAAATGGCAATCCCTTTCGACAAAATTTTTCCGATCAAATCATTACCTATGACTATGATGCCCTCAATCGTTTAATCTCCATTCATAGCCCAGATCAAAAACACATTCACTACACCTATGACCCCTTTTCCCGCCTCTATTCGAAAGAAGCCTACAGCAACCAAACATCCTTCTTTTCCGAGACAGACAGCTGGTCTAGAGAAATCACCTACTACCTCTATGACCAAGAAAAAGAAATTGGGACCCTAGATGACAAAAACGCCCTTCGAGAGCTCAAAGTTTTAGGCCTCGGCATTTTAGGGGATATTGGGGCTGCTGTTGCAATAGAGCTTGACTCCGAAGTATTCGTCCCGCTGCATGACTTTTCAGGAAATATCATTGCTCTAATCAACTCGAAAGGAACACCCACAGAAAAAATAGACATCGAAGCATTTGGAAAAGCAATCCTCTCTTCTCCCTCTCGTAATCCCTGGCGTTTTCATTCGAAACGGACAGAAGAACACCTCGTCTTTTTTGGGACCCGCTTTTATGATCCAAACTTAGGACGCTGGCTTACTCCTGATCCAG
>QIGB01000080.1 GCA_003228815.1 Chlamydiota bacterium
GATATTCCTGCAATATCTACAAGGGAAAATCATCGGGAGATGAATCGATTTTTCCCTCGAGAATTGTCAGGTTATTTCTTTACGGGCCCTATTCGCTGGGGGATGATTGCATAATCATCTCGTAATGGCTTATCAATAACAAGTTTATAAGGACGAATATTCTCCATACATATTAGGGTTTGACGCGATGTCCTGTGATGGTGCTGAGGCCGTCGTAGGCTGCGTACTTATAGAGATCATGGAGAGTGGGGAAGTTGAACACTGTCCCAATCACATCGTATAGATTTTTTTCTTCTTCCACAAGAATGAGACCATAGTGAACGATTTCCGTGGCGATATGGCCAATGACATGCACTCCCAAAATTTTTAAAGTGTCACGATCAAACACCATTTTCATAAAGCCTGCAGTAGCTCCCATGATTTTTCCTCGTGCCATGTCGGGATAACGGGCCTTGCTCGCGCAATAATTGATCCCTTTTTCTTTGGCCTGTTCTTCGGTCATCCCCACCATGGAAACTTCTGGAACTGTATAAATCCCATAAGGGAAAAATGAGGGGAGGTGATCGAGATCCATGGTTTTGAAGATGTGGGCTACGGCCACTCTTCCTTGGTCGGCACCGGTGCTGGCGAGGGCTGGGAATCCGATCACATCACCAACGGCATAGATATGAGGGACATTGGTTCGATAGGTCTTATCTACGACGATTGTTTCTCTTTTTCCGGTTTCAATGCCCGCTTTTTCACAGGCGAGATCTTTGATTTCCCCGCTGCGGCCTGCAGCAAAAAGGAACATATCGACTTCAAAGGATTCGCCACTTTCGAGGAAAACTTTGATCATTTCGTCTTCGCTTTGTGGAACAGAAATTTCTTTGATGCTCGTGTTGAAGAGGATCGAAACGCCGCTATCACGCATGCTATCCACGAGACCCTTTGCAACTTCTTGGTCGACAAAAGGAAGAATCTCATCTTTGTTATTGACGAGATGCACTTTCGTTCCCATGGTCGAAAAAATGGTGGTATATTCACATCCAATGACCCCAGCTCCGACAACGCACAGCGATTTGGGGAAGCGGGTGATTTCTAAAATGGTGTCAGAGTCATGGACCCGTTTCCCATCGAAAGGGATTCCAGGTGGATGAAAAGGATAGGAGCCGGTAGCGATGATGATATTCTCGCCATAGAGTTTTTCTTCTCCTTTGATTCCCGTGATTCGGATCGTATGGGGGTCTTCAAAAGAAGCAACCCCATGATAAATATCAACTTCATGGCGATGCAAGTTGGTCTCGATGGTCTCTGTTTCTGTCTTCGTCACGAAATTTTTTCGAAACATGAAGTCCTCGACCGATGCCTCATGCCGAAGGTCGCGATCGATGCCATAGAGCCCTTTTTCGTATTTTCCGGAGAAATAAAGGGAGGTTTCTTTCAGGGTTTTCGAGGGGAGGGTTCCCGTCACCACCATTGCGCCGCCAAATTTTTCTGCTTTTTCGATGATTGCTACCTTATGTCCAAAATAAGCAGCCTTCACAGCAGCCTTTTCCCCGGCGGGGCCGGTCCCAATTACTATCAGATCGTAATTCTTCATGTTGCCTTTTCTGTTTTTTTCATATATACACATCTAATATGAAAAATTGGGATTTTTTACCAGTTTCTCCGTGATTAAAAAAGATGACAAATTCTGATATTCAAGCTGAAGCGATTGTCCATAAGATCAAGCACTATCTCATCACGACGATGGGAGCTACGATCGAACAGGCGACCGATGAAGAAATTTTTCGGGCTTTTTCTCTCACCTTGCGCGAAGAGATCATGACCAATTGGACTGCAACGATCCGCACCATGAAAAAAGAAAATCCGCGTACCCTCTACTACATCTGCATGGAATATTTGCCCGGTCGTTTTTTGAATAAAAGTCTTGCCAATATCCATGCGGGAGAGCTTGTCAAAATCGTGATGAAGAAATTGGGACGCGATTTCCACAAAATCCGGATGATGGAACGGGATCCTGCACTCGGAAATGGAGGTCTAGGGCGGCTTGCTTCTTGTTTTCTCGATTCTTTGGCCACGCAACAATATCCTGCGGTGGGCTATGGGTTACGCTATCAATATGGAATTTTTCAACAAGAAGTTTGGAATGGAAGGCAAGTGGAGCGGCCAGAAAGCTGGCTTCTTTACGAATATCCCTGGGAATTTCGACGCGATGTCCACGCAATGGAAGTGATGTATGGAGGGGAAGCGGTTTCCACAAAAAATGACAAAGGGGTTGAAACCTACGATCTCATCGATTTTGAAGAGGTACGGGCGCTGTCTTATGACCTCCCCATCATTGGATATCGTGAAACACACGATTTTTCTGTCCTTTCCCTCCGCCTTTGGACAACGAAAGAATCTCCTCGCAATTTCCAGTTGCAAAGGTACAACGCAGGTCTCCTCGATCAAGCTGCAGAAAATACGACTCTAACTGATGTGCTTTATCCCAATGACAACAACGAAATGGGAAAACGGGTCCGTTTGAAGCAAGAGTATTTGCTGGCTGCAGCATCCGTTGGCGATATTGTCGGACATTTTTACAAAAATGTTGGAGACATGAGTCTTTTTGCTGATAAAGTACGGATCCATCTCAATGATACACATCCAGCTCTTGCCATTGCGGAACTGATGCATATCCTGCTCCATACCTTTCACTTTGGCTGGGGCGAAGCATTTGAAGTTGTGCGGACATGCGTCAACTACACCAACCATACTGTCCTCAAAGAAGCCCTCGAGCAATGGAATGCGAAACGAGTTTCCGAGCTCCTTCCAAGACAATATCGGATCATCCAAAGACTCAATGAAGATTTTTGTAGAGAAATTCGAACCAAATTTCCAAACGACGAAGCACGTGTAAAGCGGATGTCGATCATTGAAGACGGCCAGGTCAAAATGGCCAATCTGTCGATTTATGGCTCACACAGGGTCAATGGCGTTGCTGCTCTTCACTCAGAAATTCTAAAAAAGGATATCTTTAAGGATTTTTATGAGCTCTATCCCGATAAATTTATCAACGTGACGAATGGAGTGACTCAAAGGCGTTGGATCAACAATTGCAATCCTCGCCTAGCAGAATTTTTTTTCAAACGGATTGGGAAAGGATGGATCACCGATCTCACAGAGATCGAGCAGCTTTCTAAATTTGCTTCAGACAAAGATTGCCAAGAAGAATTTCTTGAGATCAAGAGGGCCAATAAACGCTCCTTTAGCGATTTTCTCAAAGCCCACAATCCCATTCGAGATGCTTTTGGAAAAGTCATCGGAACGACCGATCCCCTTGGAAAAGAAGCTCTTTTTGATGTGCAGATCAAGCGAATTCATGAATATAAACGACAACTTATGAATGTCCTACATGGGATCATGCTCTACCATGAACTCTTGGAAAATCCGAACGCCCGTGCAATACAGCGGATGATTGTCATTGGGGGCAAGGCAGCCCCAGGCTACGCAATCGCGAAAAACATCATCAGACTCATTTGCTGTTTGTCTCGCAAAATCAACAATGATCCACATGTGCGCAAAAAACTTCGGGTCATTTATTACGAAAACTACAATGCCTCGCGTGCAGAAAAAATCATCCCTGCAACAGACCTTTCAGAGCAAATTTCTTGTGCAGGGCAAGAAGCTTCTGGAACGGGCAATATGAAACTAGCTATGAATGGAGCTCTCACCATTGGGACCGAAGATGGAGCTAGTATCGAAATGCATGAAGAAATCACCGATCAATGGTGGCCCTTTGGTTTTGGAGCAACAGCAGAAGAAAATGCCGAAATGACTCGGACAAATAGTTATAATCCTTGGGATATCTATAAAAAGCATCCAAATATCCAAAGAGCCATCGATGCTCTAAAAGACCATTCACTAGCTGAGAGTGAAGAAGAGCACGAAGCTTTTTTGAGTATCTATCGATCCATACTTGAACCTTCAGGAGGGCAGAGAAGCGATCGCTATTTTGTACTCAATGATTTGCCTAGTTATTTTGAGACCCAGAAAAAAGCCGAAAAACTCTTTCAAAATCCCCACAAGTGGGCCGAAGTTGCCATCCAGAATATTGCCCATATGAATAAATTTTCAGCAGATGAGTCTGTTCACAACTACTCTAAACTTGTTTGGGGACTTTTGCCTTGCCCCGTCGATCCCAAAGAGCTTGAACTTGTTCGAAAGCAATATAGCGAACATGACAAGTGTCGTATTATTTAAGAGTCTGTCTGCGAATTCATTTCACCAGGATTGGAAACAATCTTTTTCCCTTGGAAGCCTTTCTTCAATCTACATGAGCTTATCAAAGCTCGCTCCGGTTTCCAGAAAATCTTCCAAGGAAAAAATCTTTGTTCCCTCTGGTAAAAGCAATTCGCAGACGGACTCTAAACCTATGATTCTATGAGACTTACGCAAAGCAGTTGACTTTTCGCCAATAAAATGGCTAAAATAAGGGGTAAAAATAGCCATTGGATTGGAGATTATGCGCAGAACTCTCGAAAAAGAACTCTTTAAGTGGAAAAATAGCAAAAACCGATATCCCTTACTCCTTAGAGGGGCGCGGCAGGTGGGAAAGACCTATCTCATCGAAAAATTTGGAAAAATTGAATTTTCTTCTTTCGTTTCTGTCAATTTTGAAGCCCAGCCAGAAGCAATTGCTTGCTTTGAGTCACTTCATCCCGAAGAAATTCTCCTCAGATTACAGGTCATTTTAAAAACACCAATTCACCCAGGGAAAACCCTTCTTTTTCTCGACGAAATACAAGGCTGCCCTAAGGCGATCATGGCCCTTAGGTATTTTAAAGAAAAAATGCCAGATCTGCATGTAATTGGAGCAGGGTCCTTGCTGGAATTTTCTCTCATTCAAGGGAAGTTTTCCTTTCCAGTTGGACGAGTGCAATTTCTCTATTTGAAGCCTCTTTCTTTTGAAGAATATCTTTTAGCTAGAGGAAAAGGATCCCTATTAAAAGATGTTCTCGAAGAGGAAAGTGCAGCATTACATGTAAAGCTGATACAGTTTGTGAGAGAATATTTCCTGATAGGAGGGATGCCAGCAGCAGTTGCCAGTTTTTGTCAGAATCAAAATTTAGAAGAAGTTAGTCAAATCCATGAAGTTCTTCTCTCTACCTATCAGGCAGATTTTTCAAAATATGCAAGTTCGGCAGAGCAAAAATATTTAAAAGTCCTGTTTCAAGGAATTTTTCAGATGATTGCTCAGCATTTCAAATATTCGAAAGTCGATCCACATATCCGCTCACGTGAATTGAAAATTGCCCTTGATCATTTACAATGGGCGGGTTTATTGCATCAGATATTTGCATCTTCTGCAACAGGAATTCCCCTATCAGCTCAACTGAAAAAGAGCCGTTTTAAAACTATTTTTCTCGATATTGGTCTTACTCAGCACTTTTTACAAATTGATCCAATAATTGTACTTGAAAATCATTTGATTCAAATCAATCGGGGTGCTATTGCAGAGCAATTTGTAGGACAAGAACTTCTTGCCTATCATTCTCCTTATCAAGAAGGGCAATTATTTTATTGGGAAAGGGATAAAAAAGGAAGTGAGGCGGAAGTCGATTTTCTTTACGTCTTCGATGGGCAAATTATCCCGATCGAAGTAAAAGCGGGTCCTTATGGGAAACTCAAGTCTCTGCAATCATTTATGGAGTCGAAAAAATCTTCTATTGGGGTTCGTATTTCTCAAAAGCATCTATCTTTTGAAAATGGAATTCTTTCTGTTCCTTTTTATTTGATTGGACAATTATCTAATTTATTGAAAAGATATTTCCCTTGAGCAGAAGATTGATCTCATGATCGAGGTTTGCTATGGGCTCTCCATCTGGAGAAAGCCCCCATTTCTGCAAAAGCTTTTCGTACTGCCCACTTTTTTTTAAAGATTCTAGGCCCTTATTGAAGCGCTTCATCAGTTCGGGGGATTCATTGAAGAGAGAAACAAGTCGCAAACCTTCATTATTGAGAGGGAGTCCCACCATTTTCATCGTGTCACCATAGAAATTGCGCACATAGTTTTGGGCGATTAATATTTCAAGAGCTGCCGCATCGACATCTTGTAGTGCCAGGGCTTCGAGGGCAGAGGGGATCGTATCATATCCTTGCAGAATTACACCGGGTGTCATTTGGAGGAGGAGCGCGGCCGAAGAGCCTCGGACAACGGCAATTTCTTTTCCTTTAAGCTGATCGAAACTGATGATTTTTACTTTCTTGGGAATAATGAGAACAGGACCTGTGTGGAGATATAAATCAGAAAACGAGAATCGCTTTTCATAAAAAGTATAGGGCCGCATTGAAGAGAGAACGCCATTATACTTGTGTTCTTTGAGTCCCCATAGAAGACTGTCCCAGTTCATTCTTTGGACAGCCAATGCAAGATTTTCTTGTTTGGCAATGGTAGTGAGCAGTTCAATAGAAAAGGCGAGGATATTTTTTTCCTGGCCAGCAAGTTGCAAGGGATACCACGAAGGATCTATGCCAACTTCATATGTGGGAAGTGTTTTGCTTTTCCCGCTACAGCCGCAAAAAAGGGCTGCAGCGAGAAAAAGAATTATTCGAATAAGCCTCATACCCCTCATTTTATGGGGCAGGGTTTTTCGAGCTACTTATTTTTTTGCAGCTTTAGGGGGATTTTGATAATCCGCATAAAGCTGAGCGAGAACTTTTAGAGATTCTGGAAGATTCTCGGCGATTTTTTCCCGAGTAGCAGAATCTTCATCTTTTGCTTGCTGCAAAACAGCTGAGAGGAGAGGGTGGTCCTTTTTCAGTGTCATGATGACTTCTTCAATTTGAGCTGGCTCAACTGCACTGAGGATGCTTTGGTAGAAAGCCATTTTGATGTCCATCTCATTCGTCCCTTTATATTCAGATCCAAAATATTTCTCGGGATCTGCAAGCTGGCGAAGACCAAGCCCTGTAACAGCAAAAATGGTTAGCAATGCCGCCAGTTCCTCACTAGTTGGACGTGGAAGATCATCATTTTTGAAAAGCTGTATAATGGCATCTTCATTAAATCCATCTAATGCATAGAGTTCTTCGAAGAAATTTTTAAAGTCATCAGGACATGCTATTGCCTGTTCGATGACTTTTGGAAGATACTTAGTGAAAATCAATCGAAGTGCAATGACTTGCTCGGTGTCTCCATCTTTTTTCTCATCTCCAACGATTTTGAGGACTTGTTCCCCAACCTGGCCGAGAGCTTCAAAAACAAGGGCTGGGTTTTGCTGAGCGACTTTCTGCAGGGCTGTGAATAAATCGTGTCCGGAATGCGCAGTAGGGTCAATAAAAGCGAGAAGTGCAGGAACAATGTCAGCTTCTTTTCCAATAAAGAGATCAGCATGTTCTTTGTAGGCTCTTTTGAATTCTCTCATAAAGGTGCCGAAGGCTGCTTCATTTTCATCACGCAATTTTTTCACATTTGCCGGGTCGATCAAAACGGCCAATACAAGTTCTCCAACATTATCCGCTGGATTTTTGGCAAATTCTTTTGCAGCATTTTTTGGATCTTCAACGATCTGCTCCATGATTTTGAGGGGTGTTTGTTCTGCTGGGCAGAAATGGACGACCCACACGATCCATTCCCAGGCTTTCACAAAGGGAATTTGCACATATTCCCATGTAGTCCAGAAATGTTCTTTGATTTTTTCAGTTAAAGAAAGGGATTTTTCCCCTTCAGATATTAATGTAGTAGCACAAAAATTAGTGGTCCCTCTTTTAGCGGGTGCCATGAGCTGCAAACCTTCAGTTTGATTTAAGGTTTGTTGATTTGAACTGACGCCATTTAATGCCATAGATATCTCCTTGTCTAAAATTAAGAATTGAACAAGGTATCTGGGATGGCAATATATGGCAAGAAAAATTTAATGGCGCAGCTCAAGAGTCTGTCTGCGAATTCATTTCACCAGGATTGGAAACAATCTTTTTCCCTTGGAAGCCTTTCTTCAACCTACACGAGCTTATCAAAGC
>QIGB01000086.1 GCA_003228815.1 Chlamydiota bacterium
ATATTGACTTGGGAGGTTTTATTTTTCATCCCAATATCTAAACACATTTTCTTTAAAATTTAAAGTTTATTTTATCTAGCGGCCTTAGGGCAATCATTTGGTTTAGTCCTAGCTCATGCACACGCGGATACTAGCATCCCAAAAATAGATTTATTCAGTAGTGAACTCCAACAGCCAGCTTTTGTTGAGCCTTCTAAAGCTTTTGCAAATTATTATGGTAGAATTCATAAAGAATATGATATGGAAACTACGCATATAGAAATGCTTGTAACTAAATTATTACAAGAAATGCATCCAAAATTACGTGCTTTTGTAAAACACGAAACTATGCTTAGAGACACCTTTATGCAGAGATTCTTCACGTCAAAAACTCCTTTAGGAGAAGTGTTTCAAGAATTGCAAAACAGCCAAGAGAGCCCAAATAGACAACTATTATCTGAAAAAAAGATTGTTGCTGCGGAAATTGAAGCACAAGACCTATTTGAAAAATTCACATCATTAGAATTATTTTATCCGAGTTCTACTGCAAGTGCTTCAAGTGTTTCTGTAATGAACTTAGAGGATGGTAAATTTATTGTTACATGGGATGATGAAAATCAGGATGACCCAGCTGTCTTTGCACAGGTATTCGATGAAAATGCATCCAAATTAGGCTCGGAATTTCGGATTAACACCTATGCAGCATCATCAAAGATGTCGCTTTCTGTAAAGAGCTTAGAGGATGGTAAATTTGTTGTTACATTGGATAATGAAAATCAGGATGACCCAGGGCACTATGAGCAGATATTTAATGCAGATGGAACCAAAAATGGCCCGAAACAGTGGATTGTTGATGAAGGGCAAATGAAGGAAGATAAATCAGAGTTGTAAGAAACAAGTAAGCAAAATATGTATTCAAAAATTAACGCACAAATGAAATGCAATTTCATCCAGGAAAAGGAAACCGGGTCCTTTAGGGCCGGGTAGTTCAAAACTACATTTTGGAGGGGTACGAAGCCCCTTCCAAATCATTCCCTGCCCTTCAGGGCGGGGTTCACATGTGACGATCTCAAGAAAAAACAGAATCTCTAAAATCCAAAATGGATTTTTTGCCTGATTTGTTTGGAGGGAGAATGGACTCCCTCCAAACTTCGTTTCCTATCAAAGTGGTCTCCATTCCATCTCCACCCAGATCAAAGATTATGGGACGTGCGTCTTCTGGCGTCCCTTTCCTAAATTGCAAGCAAGCCTTTTAATGGGAGAATTTGCAATAAATCCAGAGGGCGGCTATTTAGAAGATATGGACCAAGAAGAAGAACCAGAGATGGGGCGTTTTGACCCGAAAGGAGAGTCGGGTGAGCCAGTTGAGCCATTTCTCCCAGATGAAATGCTCGAGCCGGGTCTTGAGCCGGAAGTCCCTTCTATCAAATCCTTACATGTTCCAAGTGCTCCGGTTACAAAAGAGGTATTAAAAAACTTTTTGATCGAGCTGAAGCCCTTTATTCATGAGATTCATGCGATGAGTCGGCAAGATCAACATCTAGTCGGGAAGTACTTACAAGATGTGAAAAATGCCATGCAGGTCAAAGATTTTTCCGAAGATGTTGTGGATCTCTTTGATCAGGTGGTAAACCATTTCAATGAAATGCTCACACATTCACGTCCTATCGATCGCGATGAGACACTGAAAACAATTTCTGTACTAGAATCTAAGCTTTGATTTTGATGTCAACACCGGCGGCGACAGGTAAGACCTTGAGCTTGTCAATCGTATCGGGAGTTGGATTGAGGATGTCGAGCAGACGGATGTGAGTTCGCATCTCAAACTGTTCACGAGACTTCTTATCGACGTGGGGAGAGCGGAGAACAGTATAGATTTCTCGTTTGGTGGGGAGGGGAATGGGTCCTGCAATACGCGCGCCTGTGCTTTTTGCTGTTTCGACAATGTCTGCAGCAGCGCGATCAAGAACACGTTGATCGTATCCCTTGAGGCGGATCCGAATTTTTTGTTTTGAAACAGTTTTTGTGGGTTGCTTAGTTGTTTGCTTTGCCATATTTTCCTTAATTTTTTAACGCTTTTTCCCTGAGATGACTTCTTCTTGGATTTTGTTTGGCACTTTTTCAAAGTGGCTTGGCTCCATTGAATAGGTCGCACGCCCAGAAGAAAGAGAGCGGAGCTGTGTCGAATACCCAAACATCTCACTTAGGGGAACTTCAGCTTCGACTTCCACGACACCTCCTTTTTGAGGTGTTTGTGCCATGATTTTCCCTCGTCTGCGGTTGAGATCGCCAATGATATCTCCCATGAATTGCTCGGGAGTGATGGCAACCACTTTCATGATAGGCTCTTGAAGGATAGGAGTACATTTTGCGGCCCCTTCCTTCATCGCCATGGACCCGCAAATCTTAAAGGCCATCTCACTGGAGTCAACCTCGTGATAAGATCCATAAACGATCGTAACCTTGACATCGACCATGTTGTAGCCAGCGACAACACCTGTAGAAAGTCCATCTTTGATACCGGCGATTACAGCAGGAATGAATTCTTTTGGAATGACACCGCCCACAATCTTGCTGATGACCTCATTGCCTTTTCCTTTTTCATTTGGCTCCATCTCGATTTCAACGTGGGCATATTGTCCGCGACCACCACTTTGCTTGACATATTTGGTAGTGTTCTTGCCAGGTTTGGTGATCGTCTCCTTATAGGAAACTTCAGGTTTTCCAACATTGGCTTCCACACTAAATTCACGCATCATACGATCGCGCAGGATATCGAGGTGGAGCTCACCCATTCCTGAAATAATTGTCTGGCCAGTTTCTTCATTGCTTGTGACGCGGAAAGTGGGATCTTCTTCTGCCAGAGCAGAGAGAGCCACAGAAAGTTTTTCTCTGTCGGCTTTCGATTTGGGCTCAATTGCCATGGAGATCACGGGCTCAGGAAATTCCATTTTTTCCAGAATTAAGGGAGTTCCCTCAGCACATAGAGTGTCACCCGTTGCAGTGTTCTTCAATCCAATACAAGCAGCAATATCGCCAGTGAAAAATTCATCTCGGTCTTTGCGCTGGTTTGCGTGCATCTCGAGGAGACGAGAAACCCGCTCTTTTTTTCCTTTCGTCGTATTGAGAAGAGTGGTCCCTTTTTCGAGTACACCTGAGTAGACGCGGATAAAAGTGAGGCGTCCCACATAAGGATCGGTCATCACTTTGAATGCAAGAGCAGAAAACGGAGCATCGTCGCTTGGCTCAAGCTCCATGGGTTCATCTGTATTGGCATCAAACCCTTTGATGATCCCGCGGTCAATGGGAGAGGGCATCCAGTGTGTAATGGCGTCGAGAAGAGGTTGCACTCCTTTGTTTTTAAAGGCGGAACCACAAAGAACAGGATTGAATTTGCTTGTCACGACGCCTTTGCGGATGACAGCATGAATTTCATCTTCGGGGATGTTGTCAGGATCTTCGAGGACCTTCATCATGAAGGATTCATTGGATTCATCGATTGTCGCGAGTTCTTCGAGAAGAGCCATGCGCAAATTTTTGCATTGATCAACGAGGTCTTCTGGAACGTCAATAATGTCGAATTTTGCTCCCAGCGTCTCATCGAGGAAGAGATAGCCTTTCATCGAAACGAGATCGACCATTCCCTTAAAGTCGGCCTCTGCGCCAATTGGGCAGTGGACGGGGATGGCATTAGCGCCTAGCTTTTCTTTCATGGACTCGATAGATGCGAAGTAATCGGCACCGATACGGTCCATTTTATTGATGAAAGCAATACAGGGCACATTATAGCGCATCGCTTGGCGCCAGACAGTTTCCGATTGAGGTTGTACTCCTGCAACAGCATCAAAAACGGCGATTGAACCATCGAGAACTCGAAGAGAGCGCTCCACTTCAACAGTGAAGTCGACATGACCAGGGGTATCGATGATGTTGATTTTACAGCCACCCCAGTAGACAGTAGTCGCAGCAGCCGTGATCGTGATGCCACGTTCTTTTTCTTGTTCCATGAAGTCCATGGTGGCAGCACCTTCGTGCACTTCTCCAATGCAATGAAGACGGCCAGAATAGAAAAGGATCCGTTCGGTTGTAGTCGTTTTGCCCGCATCGATGTGGGCCATGATCCCAATATTGCGGACATTTTCTAGCTGATCTGTTTCAGGACGCTTTTTTTTTGCCATTATACCTCTGTTAGAATTACCACTTATAGTGTGCAAAAGCGCGATTAGCTTCAGCCATCCGGTGAACATCGTCTTTTTTCTTGATCGTGCTCCCCTGATTTTGGTAGCAATCGGCGAGTTCTTGCGAGAGGCCGTCGATCATGCAGCGGCCCACTTTTTCGCGAGAGAAGCGAATGATCCAACGCATCGCCATAGAAGTGCGACGGTCAGGAGCGATTTCAATCGGGACTTGATAGGTTGCACCCCCAATACGACGAGATTTGACTTCTAATGTTGGCTTCGCATTTTCCAACGCTTGTTCAAAGGCCTCTAGAGGGTTTTCAACATTGACTTTTTGAGAGAATTTTTCAATCGAGTCATAAACGATCTTGCGTGCAAGAGATTTTTTCCCGCTGAGCATGATCTTGTTGATGAATTTTGAGAGAACCAAACTTTTGTATTTTGGATCGTGATCAATTTTCCGTTTTTCGGCGCGTCTTCTTCGTGACATGGATGTTGACTACTCCTTTATTTTGGCTTTTTGGATCCATATTTTGAGCGGGATTGCTTACGGTCTTGAACAGCGGCACAGTCGAGAGCACCGCGGACGATGTGGTAGCGAACACCGGGCAAATCTTTGACCCTTCCTCCACGTACGAGAACGATGCTGTGTTCTTGGAGGTTATGTCCTTCTCCACCGATATAAGCAATGACTTCTTGTCCATTCGAGAGGCGGACCCATGCGACTTTGCGCAAAGCAGAGTTTGGCTTTTTAGGGGTTTTAGTCTTGACCTGCAAACAAACACCTCGTCTTTGAGGGCATTTATTCAGCGCTGGCGACTTTTTCCTTCGCACTTTGGGTTTTCGACCTTCTCGGATAAGTTGATTAATTGTCGGCATCTTCGGCCCACTCCTTCGTATTTCACAATGGGAATAGAGCAAACTATATATTGAGAGTGATTTATTTGCAAAGCATATCGTACCCAGAGAGCATGAAAATATAAATGTAAAAAAAATTTTCAATCCGATAAGTAGAAAGACATGGGCTATCTCAAAAAAATTACCTTTCTATTTTGTCTAATTTCTGTGGGGCTCTATGGAAATCATGAGCTCAAAAAGGCAGATGTCAAAAGCACCTTTGAAGAGATGCTCGCGCTGCACGTCGAACATCAGAAGATTGATCCTCTTCTCTACGTACGAGCCATAAAAATTTTTATCGAACAGTTTGATTTATCAAAAATGTATCTCCTCGATAGAGAAGTAGAAGATCTTTTAGCAATTTCCGAAAAAAAAATCGAAAATGGGATCAAACAGTACCATGCAGATGATCTTTCCGAATTTGATCACATCAATTCTCTGATTCAAAAGGCCATAATGCGAGTACAAAATTGGCGGCAAGAAATTGAGCGGGAGCTAGCCCTTTCCGCCATCGATTTGCAGCCGACTCGTGGGGAGACCTATCTTGCCTATGCGAAAGATGAAGTTCTCCTAAAAAAAAGGATGCATAAGACCCTTGTTCGCATTCTCATGGAAGAGAAGCGAATCAACCAAATAGCGGAATGGTCGCCAAAGATTCGCGAGAAAATTTTTACTTTATGGGAAGGGCGTTTTCAAAGAAAAGAAAAAAATTATTTAGCAGCAGGAGCGGAAAAAGAGCATTTTCTTGCTCTTCATAGCTTGCGCGCACTTGCCAAAAGCCTCGATGCGCACACCGCTTACTTCAGTCCAGAAGAAGCTCGGGAAATGCGCACCGCACTTGAAAAACAATTTGAAGGAGTCGGAGTTGTCCTTCGCGAGGGGATCCATGGAGTTGTGATCGAAGACCTTGTCACAGGAGGGCCCGCTGAGCGGAGTGGGAAAATCCAATTAGGCGACAGGATCGTGCAAATTGATGGAGAAGCAATTGCGAACAAAAACTATGAAGAAATCCTAAAAGCCATGCAAGGGAAAGGAAATAAAGAACTTCGCCTTGGCCTCCAACGAGGGAATAAATCCAAAGTTCATGAGGTTTTTCTCATACGAGAAAAAATCACAATGAGCGATGAAAGATTGCAGTACACCTCACATCCGTTAGCAGATGGACATGTTGGAGTGCTCACTCTTCCCTCTTTTTATGAAGGAGGTCATGGTTCGAGTGCCGAAAGTGACATGCGCGATGCGATCAAAAAACTCAAAAAAGAAGCCCCTCTCAAAGGACTCATTCTCGATATGCGCGAAAATGCCGGAGGATTTCTCACCCAGGCAGTGAAAATATCTGGCCTTTTCATTACCAAAGGAGTCATTGTCATTTCCAAATATTCGCGCGGGGAGATCAAGTATTTACGCAATCTCGATGGGCGCCTTTTTTTTGATGGGCCCCTCATCATCCTCACTTCACGCGCTTCTGCCTCCGCCGCCGAAATTGTCGCGGGGGCACTGCAAGATTATGGTGTTGCCCTCATCGTCGGTGACAAAGAGACCTATGGGAAAGGGACTATCCAGTATCAGACCATTACAGACAAAGAGGCAAAAAACTTTTACAAAGTCACCGTTGGGCGCTATTACACCGTTTCAGGGCGTTCGACACAGATTGTAGGAGTCAAAGCCGACATCGTCGTTCCGACTATCTTTGCCTCTTACAAAATTGGCGAGCGCTTTTTGGAATATCCGCTCCCTAATGATCAAGTGGCCTCAGCTTATATTGATCCCCTCTCTGACATTGATTATAGAAACCGCAACTGGTTCCAAAAAAATTATCTCCCCAACCTTCATAGACCAGGTGATCTTTGGCAAAGAGCCCTTCCTGTTCTTAAAGAAAACAGTCAGTGGCGCCTTGCAAACGACAAAAACTTTTTGCAATTCCTAGAGACGCAAGACAAAATCAAAGGACGTTCAGCCCGCACCTTTCAGCGCATAGCCAGCCCTCCCTGGGGAGAAGAAGATCTGCAGATGACAGAAGCGCTCAACATCATGAAAGACATGCTGACCATTCACAAAAATCCTTGAAAAGAACCCCATCTCTATTCTAAGCTTTGGTATATTTTTGGCCAGATAGCTCAGTCGGTAGAGCAGAGGACTGAAAATCCTTGTGTCGCCAGTTCGATTCTGGCTCTGGCCAACTCGAAGAGTATCTAGGATTCCTCGCTTCAATATGCGAGTCATCTGCAGGACTAATGCTCCTCGCCCAACTTGGCTAAGTTGGCCTCGTCGCATTAGCTCCACCTGTCCCACCTATCGAACCGAGGAATTTCCTAGCTACTCTTCTCATTGGCCTGGCCATCTCAAAGAGCATCCGGGGATTTCTCCCATACATATATGTACCTCATTGAAATCAATAGTTAGAAAGCATGCCCAAATCTCATAATCGAAAGAAAACTCGAGTAAGACAAGTTTTCGGTGCCGCATTGCGGGATAGAAGGATTGAGCTTGGCTTGACTCAAGAACAGTTAGCGGAAGAAGGCTCACTCCATCCCACTTATGTAGGGTCTGTAGAAAGAGGGGA
Organism: Chlamydiota bacterium; assembly: GCA_003228815.1. Classification (GTDB taxonomy): domain Bacteria; phylum Chlamydiota; class Chlamydiia; order Chlamydiales; family Rhabdochlamydiaceae; genus Sacchariniichlamydia. The sequence goes on from QIGB01000086.1 coordinate 7,618, forward strand.
AAGGAACATTGCCTTGGAAAACATTGTTGCTCTAGCCTGCATTTCTCACCACTGCGGAAAAATGGGCTGTAAATCATTGCAAAATTGGAAAAGGTGGCTTATTCGTCCTTTTCTCAAAAAA
>QIGB01000006.1 GCA_003228815.1 Chlamydiota bacterium
TTATAAACGGCGACAGCAATGGTCTTTTTCGCCCTTTCTTGGCCGATGACGTAGGCATCAAGTTTGGTTTTAAGCTCTTTAGGTTTGAGGATCTTCAGTTCGTGATGGACCGGCTTTTTTTCGATGATATCCAGGCAAAGGCGGACGCATTTGTCGCAAATATAGCTGTTGGGACCGGAAATGAGCTTTTCAACAGCTTCTTCTGTCCGTCCACAAAAAGAACAAGCTGGAACTTCTTTTTTCGTCATGGATAGTAATCTCTTAAGCGGCTGGCGCCGCTTCGGCAGGAGCTTTCGCAGCGATTTTATCAATAATTCCATATATGACAGCCTCATCTGGGCTCATGTAGTTGTCCCTTTCGGTTTCTTCCATGATTTTTTCGAAGGGCTGCCCTGTTTTCTCTGCTATGATAGTCCCACAGATCTTTTTTAGCTCGAGAATTTCTTTTGCTTGGAGTTCGAGATCGGCAGCAGTTCCTGTCATTCCGCCGCTGGGTTGGTGGATCATGATCCGAGAGTTGGGCAGGGCAAAGCGTTTGCCTTTGGTTCCCGCCATGAGCAAAAGGGCGCCCATAGAGGCAGCCATACCAAGGCAATAGGTGTTGATCTCATAGCTCATGAATTGCATGGTATCGTAAATGGCGAGACCTGAGGTGATATAACCACCAGGGGAATTGACATAGATGTTGACGTCTTTTTTAGGTTCATCGGCTCTGAGGAAAAGGAGTTGAGCGATGACTGTATTCGCTACTTGATCGTTGATTTCTGTTCCGATGAAAATAATGCGGTCTTTGAGCAGGCGCGAGAAGATATCCATGGCGCGCTCTCCGCGTCCTGTATCTTCAATAATATATGGAATTGTATATGACATAATAAACCCTATTTTGTTTTCTCGTCTCGAGTGTTATATTGCCGAGCGAAAAGGTTTTCCGCAAGGTCCTTCATCCAGGAGAAGGAAACCTGGCCCTTTAGGGCCGGGTAGTTCAAATTTGGGAGAGGGACGAAGCCCCTTCCAAATCATTCCCCGCCCTTCAGGGCGGGGTTCATTTCTTTTTTGGTGCGCTTTTGCGTTTGGGTTTGGGACTTGGTTTCTCTTCCTTGGCAGCAGGCGTTTTGGCGGCGGGCGTTTTGGCGGCGGTTTTCTTTGGAGCTGCTTTTTTCTTGGGGGCCGGTTTTTTTTCTGTTTTACCTTCTTTCTTTGGTTCTGCAGCTTTTTTTGGTGGAGGGCCTATGCGCGCATGGGCAATGATCCAATCCTCTGTTTTTTCGAGCAAGAGTCGGGAATAGGCCTCGGCTTGTTTCACATCAGGCTGTCTTGGATCGTGATGCTGTGGGGAGGGGAAGAGGAGTGCTTCGATGGGATCACTAGAGGCAAGAGGCATGTCTTTTGGCTCGATGGAGATGCTTTGGTCCATGGCAATTTTGCGGCATAGGTAGAAGATGCGTACGGCCTTTTCTGCCTGATTTTTGACGTTGTCAATCAGCTCTTGCTTTTCTTTGTTATTGCTTTGGTCCCACTTTGCTTTGAACCCAGCATCTTGGATCATCTGCTGCAGACGGAATTGGGTCTCTTTTTCGATTACGGAACTGGGGATTTCAAAGTAGTTGGAGAAGAGGAATGTGGTCACTTGTTCTCGATGTTGTTCGCGGACAGCTTCAGCAGCTTTTTTGTTTAGAAGCTCTTTGATGCGGGTGCGGAGCTCGTCGACAGATTTGGCACCCACTTGTTTGGCAAATTCATCATTCAGCTCGGGAAGTGTTGCCTCTTCGATGGCTTTGATGGTGACGCGTACCTTTTTGGGAGGAAATTCTTTTTTTTCCTCCTCGCTTAGAGTGGCATCTGGCTCGCTCATTCCTTCAAGGACATCCCCGGTTTTTTTGCCGAGAACGAGTTTTTTCATCCATTGTGCCATCGATTTGTCGGACACTTCAAAGCGGGTGTTGGAAAAGAGCTTTTGCTCAGGTTCTTCTTCGATGACATCGACGTCAAGGAGGAGGAAATCGTTTTCTTTGACAGGTCGGTCTTTTACGATTTCCCACTTGGCAAAAAACATTTGTGTTTGGCGGATCGTTTCTTCTACTTTTTCTTTGCTCACCTCAGGAGCTTTTCCTTCAGAGAGCACACATTTTGCAGGATCAATCGAGGGAATATGCGGAGCCGTTTCAAAGGAGAGGATGAGTTTAGCGCCATCTCGAGAGTGGCTCTCCATTTTGAAGGTGATGTTGGCATCTTGGCGGATCACGGGTACGTTGGCTAGCTGAGCGCTCTCGCGGTAAGAGGCATTTGCAATACCCTCTTGCCATCGTTTGTCGAGTTCCCCAGGGTAGCGTTTGGCGACGAGCTCGGGTGGGGCTTTCCCTTTGCGAAAGCCCGGAATGACGACCTCTTTCCCGACGCTTTTGGCTGCTTTTTTGTGTGCTTCAACGCAAATCGGGCGATGAGCATGGACGTGGTATTCGACAATGCAATTAGGCTTGCGCTCTACAACCACTTGCACTTGATCATTTTTGTATTCTTCTTTTTTCTTAGTTTTTTCTTCGGTTTTAGAAGTCATGCGAAACTCGCTTTAGTTGATAAAAGATAGCGGGTGATGAGGCTCGAACTCACGACCCTCACGTTGGCAACGTGATGCTCTACCACTGAGCTACACCCGCAAAGGTATCAGATTTTACTGGAAGCAGAAAATTTTCTCAAGCACTACAAAAGTCCTGATGCATATGCAAAAAAAAATTAGAGCTTTATTCCCGAGTTATTTCCTGTGTAAAAAACTTCTTTCGGAATTTTTTTTCTTGGGCTTGGTAGTAATAGAGAAGATTTTTCTTGCAGTAGGAAGCAAAACTTTGTAAAACCAATATTCAACCTTAGGGAAAACTGCATATGCTCAATTTTCGAAAATTAAAACAAGATTTTTCTTCATCTATCGTCAAAGAGGGTCGAGAATTTTTTGAAAACGACAAAGTCGTTTCGGCAAAACTCTTGCATCTCGATAGCAAAACGATGCGCATCAGTGGTCGTGTCTTGGGCCAGTATGATAATCACTATGAAAGTGAAATTGAGATCGACAGGCTGGAATGTGAGACGATCGATTCGAACTGTGATTGTCCCTACAATTACGATTGTCAGCATATTGCGGCTCTGCTCTTCTTTTTAGAACAAAATCTCGATCAAATCTTAGTTGCTTATTCCAAAGAAAATGATCTTTCCGAAGAAGAGGATCTCGAAGAGGAGGAAAAGGAAGAACTTCTCGAAAAGTTCAAACAGGCCGAAGACAAGGAATCGCAACGACAAGAGGAAAATTATCAGCGGCAGATTTTGCAAGAATATATCACTTCTTCCAACATGCTGGCGACGTCCCCGTTTTTCCGATCAGATGAGAAATGTGAGATCGATACGGCAGACTTTTCACTGATCTATAGTTTCCCTAAAAAGGGGGGTGGTCCTCTCGAATTGCAAGTGGCACTCCGTCTTCCGTTTCGCTCAAAACCCCTTCATGTGCCGAATTTGCGGAAATTTCTCGATACTTTGCGGTTTAAAGAGCCGATTTTTATGGGAGGAAAGAAATTTTGTTTCTCAATAGAGTCTTTTCCCCTAGCGCAGCGAGAAATTGTTCGGATGGTCATGGATCACTTGCGTTTTCCGGAAAATGTGACAAGTGAAAAAGCTCTTCGCATTGGGCATATTGACCCGAATTTCTTTGGCATGATTTTAGCGCGCATTTTTGAACTCACTGAGCAAGAAATGTCAAAAAATGGTTTCGTGCACCACGACGATGATCTGCCCGTTTTGCCGGGAGTTTATGTCGGTGGATTTGAAAATCCTTTGCGTTTTTCGACAGTCCCTGCCAATTTCCGTTTTCATCTTGAGTATATCCCACCTCCAACGACAAAGATTCTGCTCAATCCCAAAATCACGGTTGATGAGAAAGAACTGACACTCGAAAATGTCTTTCTCTTTCATTGTGCAAAACCAGGAATGCTTTATGACGATACTTATTTGCGCTTTCCCCATCTCATTACGCGCAAACACTTGCGCAATCTGAAAGAAATCCGGGAGATGACGATCCCTCAGCCGCTCTTTGGATCTTTTGTGGAAAATGCTCTTCCGGAACTTGCACAGTTTGCCGAGGTGGCCAATCGGGGCGTGATTGAGGATTTTGTCACTCTGCCTTTTGTGGGTTCTGTGGAGGCGATTTGCGATCTCTCCTACCTCAATGGAGAACTCGAAGCAGCCATTCATTTCAAGTATGATGGAAATCGGATTCCTGAAGCATCCTCGCAATTGACCTTTGATCTGGTCTCGTCCTTTATTTCGGATGAAGGAATCCTCGCCCGTAACCTTGTCGAAGAGCGAAAAATCCTTGAAGACCTCTTTCAAGATTTTCTCTTTAACTCCGAGCAGGGGATTTACATTTCTAAGTCGGACAAAAAGATTGTGGAATTCATGACCGATATTATCCCGCGCAACAAAGACCGGGTTATATTCAACTGTCCGCAAAATCTTCTCGATCAATTCATCTACGATAAAACCCAATTCCAACTCCACTTTGAGCCAACAGATATGGTCGACTGCTATCAAATCCAGTTCAAAGTGCAAGGCTCTCTCAAAGGAATCAAACTCGATCAGCTGTGGGATTGTATTTCTGCAAAAAAGGCCTTCATTGAATTAGCCTCGCCAAAAGCACGCAGCAAGAAAAAAACCGACAAATCGAAACTTTCGAAGATTTTAGTCCTCGATCTCGAGCGATTGACTGGTATCGTTCAGCTTTTTGATGAGCTTGGCATTACGCTCCTCGAAGATGGCAACCTCGAGCGTCCTCTCTGGAGTCTCACTAATATCGATCATGAACATTTTAAAGGATTGCCCATTAAGTTTTCGATTTCGGATAAATTGGTCGAGATTCGCAAGCAAATGCTTGGGGAGAAAAAACTCAAAACCAGTCCTATTCCCAAGGAAATCAAAGCAAATTTGCGGACCTACCAAAAAGAAGGAGTTCACTGGCTTGAGCGACTCCGAACGATGTTTTTAGGTGGCATCCTAGCCGATGATATGGGTCTTGGTAAGACAGGTCAGGCCATTGTGGCCCTTTCACAACTCAAGCAAAACAAACTCGGCTCAGCTCTGATTGTTTGTCCCACTTCACTTCTGTACAACTGGAAGGAAGAATTTGCCAAATTCAATCCCAATCTCGAAGTGATGGTGATCGATGGAATTCCCTCCAATCGAAAGAAACTGATCGGAGAACTCCAAAAATACGATGCAGTCATCACCTCTTATACCCTTTTGCAAAAAGACATCGAACATTATAAACCCACGCTTTTTTCTTATGTCATTCTCGATGAGGCGCAGCACATCAAAAATCGAGGGACTCGCAATGCTCGTTCGGTGAAGATGGTTCGTGCACATCATAAATTGATTCTTTCTGGTACGCCGATCGAAAATTGTCTGGAAGAGCTATGGAGCCTTTTTGACTTTTTGATGCCAGGTTTCTTAAGTTCTTTTGATCGCTTCGTTGAGAAATACATCCGCGTCTCAGGGGATGAACAGGTGAAAAATCTTCAGTACCTGCGCACGAAAATTTCGCCCTTTATCATGCGTCGGATGAAAGAAGACGTTCTCAAGGATCTCCCTCCCATTTCCGAAATCGTCTATCACTGCCAGCTCAGCGAAGTACAAGAAGAGCTCTATCGCTCTTATGCACAGTCAGCGCGCGACGAACTCGTCAAATTGGTGGAACGCGATGGGTTTGATCGGGTGCAAATTCACGTGCTTGCAACTCTTACTCGCCTCAAGCAAATTTGCTGTCATCCCGCCATCTTTGCGAAAGAAAAGGCAGAGCCTGGGGATTCTGCGAAATATGAAATGCTCATGGAGCTCCTCAGAACCTTGATGGAAGGGGGGCACAAGACAGTTATTTTCAGCCAATACACGCAAATGCTGAAAATCATGCGGGGTGATCTCGAGCAACAGGGGATACGCTTCAGCTATCTCGATGGCTCTACCAAAAATCGTCTTGAAGTGGTGAAAGAATTCAACGCAGATCCCTCTATTTACGTCTTCTTAGTCTCGCTCAAAGCGGGAGGAACCGGGCTCAATCTCGTAGGAGCAGATACCGTCATCCACTATGATATGTGGTGGAATCCCGCAGTGGAAAATCAAGCGACAGACCGAGTCCATCGCATGGGGCAGACCAAGTCGGTTTCTGCCTATAAACTCATCACCCTTCATACGATCGAAGAAAAGATCGATGAGATGCAAAAAAGAAAAAAAGGACTCGTCAAGAAAATAGTAAGTTGCGATGATGAAGCAATTTCAAAACTCACCTGGGAAGATGTCCTGGAACTATTGAAAACGTAAAGTAAGGACTATTCATGAACACAATTCTAGAGAAAACCAAACCTCTCTCCATTCTTTCTAGACTCCGTTCAAGACTCGCCAATAAGGGAGGCGCATTTTCAGGCTTTTTTTCTAACGACATTGGCATTGATCTTGGAACTGCCAACACACTTTTTTTTGTCCGAGGCAAAGGGATCATTCTCGCCGAGCCTTCTGTTGTATCCGTTGATTCGCGTACAGGCGAAATTTTGGCCGTAGGCCACAAAGCCAAATCGATGCTTGGAAAAACCCCCCAAAGAATTCATGCCGTTCGTCCGATGAAAGATGGCGTCATTGCCGATTTTGAAATTGCGGAAGGAATGCTCAAAGCCCTCATCAAACAAGTGACTCCATCCCGTAGCCTTTTTCGTCCCAAAATCCTCATTGCCGTCCCCTCAGGCATCACCGGTGTAGAGAAACGAGCTGTCGAAGACTCAGCCTTGCGTGCTGGCGCCCAAGAAGTGATCCTCATTGAAGAGCCCATGGCCGCTGCCATCGGCGTCGACCTTCCCGTCCACGAGCCCTCAGCAAGCATGATCATTGACGTCGGGGGAGGAACCACCGAAATTGCGATCATCTCTCTTGGTGGCATTGTCGAGATGCGGTCTTTGCGAATCGCTGGGGATGAGTTTGATGATTGCATCATGAATTACATGCGCCGCACCTACAACTTGATGATCGGTCCTCGCACGGCCGAAGAGATCAAAATGACCATTGGCTCTGCTTATCCTCTCGGAGAAAACGAACTTGAGATGGAAGTGCGCGGGCGCGATCAAGTGGCCGGTCTTCCCGTCACCAAGCGGATCAATTCTGTTGAGATCCGCGAATGCCTCGCAGAGCCAATCCAGCAGATCATTGAAAGTGTCAAACTCACCTTAGAGAAGTGTCCACCCGAGCTGGCAGCTGATCTTGTCGACCGGGGGATGATCCTTTGTGGCGGGGGTGCTCTCATCAAAGGGCTTGACAAGTCGCTCATCAAAGAGACGGGTCTTCCCGTCACCATTGCGCAAAATCCACTTCTCGCCGTCTGCATGGGAACAGGCAAAGCTCTTGAATACATCGACAAATTCAAGAAGCGGCGCCATGCCATTTTCTAAACCAAAAAAAATCGAATATAACCCATTGAATATGAGTTCCTAAGAAATTCGCTTGACTGTAACGTATCCTGCAAGATACAATCATAGTCATGATGGAGATGAAGATCGAATTTTATGAAACAAGGACCGGGAAAAGACCTTTTATCATGTGGTTGGAAGCTCTTAGGGCCCGTAAAGAAATAACCTGACAATCCTCGAGGGAAAAATCGATTCATCTCCCGATGATTTTCCCTTGTACATATTGCAGGAATA
>QIGB01000055.1 GCA_003228815.1 Chlamydiota bacterium
AGAGGTAGAGATGGGCTCCATTCGTTAGCCAGGCGTAGATCTTTTCCCCTTTTTCAAGGAGCTTGTGTTGGACATAGACTTTTTCTTTTTGATCCCGAGAAAAAGCGGTGTCGATTTGGAGGTTTTGATATTTTTGCCAGTCGTCCTGGTAAAAATAATCACTATCGCGATTGCGATGGCCGAAGAAAAGCCAGTTTTTGCCCCTTGCCCCTTGGTGGGACCGCTCTTGCATAAAGGCGCGGAAAGGGGCGATTCCTGTTCCGGGGCCAATCATGATGATGTCGGTGTCGGGGCGCTCTGGCAGCCGGAAATGCTTTGCTGGTTGGACATAAAGGGGAATGGGTGTTTCCCCGATTTCAGCAAGATGGCAGAGGAAATGGCTAGCCACCCCATAGCGTTTTTCATTTTTTTGCATCCAAATGAAAAGGGCGACGGTGAGATCAAGGGAATCTTTGTTGACTGATTTTGAGGAAGCGACTGAATAAAAACGAGGAAGCATGGGACCAAATTGGTCACAGAGCTCTTGGAGTGGAAGTGTTGTTTTCGAATAATCACGCAAAAGAAAAAGAGGATCGTTTTCAGCTAAAAAACTGCGTAAAGAGGGTTTGTCGCTAAGGAGTGTTTCGATATAGCTTTTTTTGTCTGGACAGTCTTCGCATTCATGAATCAATTTCAAAAAGGACGAGGTGATGCGGGCGAGATTTGCATGGTAGGTGAGAAAGAAATGCAAAGGCATTTGTTTCTCCGAGCGCTTATGGGTAATGATCGTGTCTTTCGATGCATGCATCGCTTTAATGAGATGCTCAACGAGGATCGGATCATTTTGTGGAAAAATCGCGACTGAATCTCCCGGGTGATATTCGAGATCGATTCCTGTAAGATCGAGGGTGATATGCCAAGTTTGCTTTGAAGAATTTTTTTTGGTGAGGGAAAAACGTTTCTTTATGGTCGCACCCAGCAAGATATTTTGTCCTGAAGGCAAATCGGTGCACTGTTTTTGGGCACTGGAATTTAGACGGTTGCTTGTAAAATTTGTCATCGTGTATTTTAAGTGAGTATGAAGTGGTGTCTTTTTCTTTTACCCTTCCTTTTTCTCTGTGGTTGTGGCCAATATGGCTCCCATTCTCAGTACATTATTTCTCAAGACGAAGTACAGCCTGAGCAAGTTCGCTAAAAATCACTACAATTTCCGGCTTGCCATGCTTTTGCAAGAAGCGCCATTTTTTTATTGGAGATTCCACCTAAAAATTCAATTGCTAGGAGAAGTCTTGCGCGTGTTCGCTCTTTGCCGAGAAGATCTACAGAGTCGAAAAGGGGAGGGCCTTGTCTTTTTCCGGTAATGGATGAATAGAGAATCGGCATGACGATTTTCTTGTGATTCACGTCAAAGATTTTAGCGACTTCTCGCGATGCAGTATTGATTCCTTCTCGCGACCAGTTTTCTTGCTCTTCCATGCACCAGATGATTGCTTGCAAAATAGCAGCAGCTTTGTCACCAGAAATTCCCTTGGGACAGAGGCCTTCTTCTGTGAGAGGAATATGGTGGATGAAAAAGAACTGGCACAGTTCCATAAAATCGGCAAATGTTTTGATCCTGGTATGGCAGAGCTTCATCAGTTTTTCCATGAATGCATCTTGAAATCCCCACTCACGAATTCGGTTCCAGAGCTCTTTCTCAGGGATATCGTTGATGATATATTGCTGATTGATCCAGTCGAGTTTTTGGATGTCGAAGAAAGCACCAGACACGCCAATACGTTTTGGATCAAAGGCTTTAATGAAGTCGTCTAAGCTATAGATTTCTTGGTCGTCAGGCATGCTGTAGCCCATAAGCGACAAAAAGTTGAGAAAAGCCTTTGGGACATAACCGCTATCTCGATAGAAGAAAATCGATGTGGGGTTTTTCCTCTTGGAGAGCTTTTTTCCATCTTTTCCAAGGAGTAAGGGCATATGCATGAAAATGGGAGCTTCCCAGCCAAAGGCCTGATAGAGCATGACATGTTTGGGAGTGGAGCTCATCCATTCATCCCCGCGAACCACGTGGGTGATTCCCATCAGTTGGTCATCAACCACACTTGCCAAATGATAGGTGGGAAAGCCATCTGATTTAAGGAGGATTTGGTCATCGACATCGGCCCAAGGGACCACAACACGACCTTTAATGCCATCATCATAGATGCATTCTCCCGTAAGTGGGATTTTGAGACGGATTGTAAAGGGCTGACCGGCAGTTTCTCTTTCTTGCACCTCTTCAGGGCTCAAATTTCGATAACGCCTATCATATCCGAGGTTACCCCCAGTTTTCTTGGCGATTTCGCGCATTTCTTTCAATTCTTCTTCTGTGGCAAAACATTTATAGGCTTTGCCTGCATCGAGGAGCTGTTTACAGTGCTTTTGGTAGATTTCTGTACGCTCTGACTGGCGATAGGGACCATATTCGCCTCCCTTATCGGGTCCTTCATCCCAATCGATTCCTGCCCATTTTAGGGTTTGAAAAATATTTTTCTCATATTCAGGGCGAGAGCGGTTCTGATCGGTATCTTCAATTCTCAGGATAAATTTTCCACCAAAGTGGCGCGCAAAAACCAAATTAAAGAGGGCAATATAAGCTGTTCCCACGTGGGGATCCCCTGTGGGGGATGGGGCAATACGAGTTCGGATTTTCATAGGACCATAAGTATACAGGGAGGGAGCTATTTTTTGCTATTCAGCTGTCTATGCAGCTGGAGGGGCAGCCATTTGCATTTCCTCCTCTTGCATGAGCAAGATCAGATCTTTCATGATGTTGGATGTCTCGATCAGCTGCAGATCAGAGAGCCCATAGCTCTCAGCTGTCTCTGAGAGGGTATCTTTTTTGGAAATTTCCTTAATGAAATTTTGGTAGTTTTTATTTTGCTCGATCCGTCGCATAGAATTTTTCTTCAAGATTTCCATATACGGAGTGTAAGTGTTGAGGATCGTTTGCAAATTGAATTTATAGAGGCGAACTATTTGATTGCGGTGTATGGGGGGAACATCCGAAAGATCATCTACAAAGTTTGCTTCAATAGCTTCATTTTCAAGGGGATACTTCGAATATTTCTCCCCAATTTCCAGCTCCGAATAGAGTCCGGGGACAACGATGTCTGGGTGGACTCCTACGAGTTGGGGGCTTTTTCCTGAGACGGTGTAGTAGCGTCCCCGAGTCACTTTAAATTCACCCTTGGGGTTGATTTTGCCGTAATTTGCTGATTCCAGGGTAAAAGTCTGAAATGTTCCTTTCCCATAGGTCGTTTCATCTCCAATGACAATAGCCCGGCCATAATCTTGTAAAGTTTGGGCAACAATTTCGGCAGCAGAGGCACTTGTTTTATTTGTCAAAACGAGCAAAGGACCATCCCAAACAAGTTTTCCATCGATATTGCGTAAGTGTTGGACCTGGCCTGTATTGTCTTTGACCGAGACGACGATTCCTTTCTTGATAAAGAGTCCGGTGACCGCAACTGCTTGAGGGAGAAGGCCCCCCGCGTTGTTGCGCAGGTCTAAGATGACCCCCTTCAGATTGTGGTCCTCTTTGAGTTTTTGAATCGCGGCTTGAATATCAGATGCTGAAGAAGTTTGGGAGTCTTGATAAAAAGAATAGAGGTGGATGATGCCGATGACTCCATCGCCAAATGGTTCGTAGTTCTTCTCCATCCGGGTCTCGGTCAAAACGACCTCCCCCCGTGTGATCTCGATATCGAGTTTCTCCTCTCGTTTGTTGTCTCCTTCTCCAAATTCTCTCAGAATGGTCAGAGTCACGAAAGACCCTTTGGGACCACGTATAAGCTCCACAGCCTCAATGATATCCATGCCAACTACCGGTTCATGATTGACGGCGATGATCCGGTCATTGACTCTGAGTTTATTTCCTTCTTTGGCAGGGCCTCCTTCCAAAAGTCGGACTAAGGTGAACCCATTAAGGTCATCACGGAGCTGGGCACCAATGCCAAAAAGACGCTGCTGGACTTGAATCATGAATTGATTGGCCTCGGCAGGGGTGAAATAATTCGTTTGTGAGTCGAGAGCGCAGCTCACGGATTTGAGTACGAGAGAGAGGACTAGCTGTTGTCTGGCATTGGAAGATGGGGGGAGGAGTTCATCTTGTCTTTTGATGCGTCGTTTTTCTATTCTCTGCATGAATTGTCCCTTGATCTCATCCTCGAACCTCACTGCAGCATCCATTTGAAGGGAGCGGATGCTTAAGATCCTTTCTTCGAGAACCTCTTCGCTTTCAGCCCAGTCAAGGTCTTTAAAATCAGAGGGTTGGATATTTTGGGGAAGAGGGGTGTTTGCAATTCTTCTCTCAATCTCATTCCGACGTTCAATTGCTGGGACAAGGGCTTCATGCAAGGCATTAAACTGAGAATAGTTTTCTCCTTTCATATTCTCAAGGGTTGCTTCGAGCAATTCAGCTGAGGGTTCCATCCATTTAAGCACCTCATCTTTAAGAAAATAGGTTTTACCTGGATCGACTTCCTCAAGGTAATTATTAAAGGCTCGTGCAATCAGTTCTGCAGACAATTCGTGATAATTTACGTGGGCTTTTAAAATCTCTTGAATCTTGATTCTTGTGTCTTTCGGACTTAATTCTGGTGGTTTCGCCGACATTAGAAGGAGAGCAACAACCACGCCAATGATTCTAAGTAACATTTTTCTACCTTATATTAATTCAACTTGCCCCTATCCCTTTCTGGAGCTGCCTGAACGGAGAATCTGCTGCGCTCTCTCCTGTCGGAAAGGGGAATTCCACCTTCCCTTTCTCGCAAATCTTGCAGCTTCTCCGTTCGTTTACGCTCCTAAAATCGATAGGGGGCAAGTTGAATTATTACTTTTTTCGCAGCATACTGGATAAAAAACTTTTGTGGCTATGAAAAAAAATTCCCAAATTTTAACACAAAACTAAAAATCGAAATTTCCCAAACCCCTAAGGGTCAGCTGTATAAAGGGAATGAGATAGATTTTTTTTGATCTATTCCGATCTAAAGACTAGAAGTTTAGAAACTTAAAATAAGAGCTTGATTTCAATTCTAAACTATGAGAAAATAGTATTCAATTTCAGCACAACCGTAATAAAAAAGTTAAGAGGATGTTAAGTTCTGGTGCCAAGGACCATCCTCAACCAACTAAAAGTTTGGAGGATAAATAAAATGGATCAAGAAAATCAGCAGAATCTACATACTGCTTGTTGTGATCATCCTAAAGAGGAAAATATCCCCTCTCAAGGAAAAAGGCTCGTTTCCATTACTGAAGCAGCTAAAATCAACAATGTCACAAGACAAGCAATTTATGTAGCGATTAAACAGAACAAACTCAAAGCAACGAAACATACTACTCGTTGGACAATTGATTTAGATGATCTGGAAGACTATCGTCGCCAGAAATACTCTAGAACAAAATCGATGTATGATGGAGAACTCCTTTTTGATAACGGAAAAGGATACTATTCAGTGAACCAAGCTGCAAAACTTCTTGGTGTTGCTGCACAAAAGATCTACTACGCAACACGCGTAGGACTTTTAAAAGCATCTCGCAAAGGTGCTGCATGGGTCATTCACATCGATGACATCAATTCTTACAAAGAAAATTACCTCGCAAGACAAATAGCTGACGCAAACGTCATCTAATTTTTGTTTCTATTGTGAGTATTTTCTAGATCGGGCTTGTGTTTCCCCCAAGCCCGGTTTTTTTTGGAACCACTTTCGCATATCAACTTTCAAATCTTCCGCAATCTTTGTAAAGCTTCTACGCGAAAGCGGTTCCTATCCCCGAATAAGAATCCTTTAGGCGTGAGAAGTTCAAACGTCGAATACTTTTACGATTTCCCAGCTTTCGAGGGCTTTTTGTTGAACAAGATCAAACTGGATATTGAGTCGGACAATTGCATAAGGTCTATCACGGTAGGGGGGATTTGTGTGGAAATTGTCTACCAGAGTCATGTATTGGCAGCAATTAAAGAAAAAATCCGTTTTACTGAATTTAATTTCGTATAGGCAGGTGGGTTGGGAAATTCCCTTGCAATAATCGAAAAGGCTTCGATTGTTTGGACGATAATCGTTAGAGGGGGATATGCTGGTTTTTGCTAAATCTAAATCTCTCGATAATGTGCCCAAAATCTTTGCAAATACTCCTTGACGAAGGAGTGACATTAAAGAGGTTATTGTATTTTCATCTAAATCTGTCTTCTTTTTCAGTTCGTCAAAAATGGCTGCTGCATCTCTTTCTTCCGATCCATCATATACAACGTCATTGATTTTGTATTGAGATAACATCATCTCCAAATTGATTGATGGAAACAATAGAACATTAGTGACGGTTTTATTCTCATCAGCATTTTCTTCAAAGAGAGTTAGAATGTTTTTCTCATAGACTCTCGGACGCTCTTGTTTGAATCGTTCAAGGGCTACTTCTGGGCGTTTCAGTGGTGGGGTTTTGGCTCTATCATCGAAGACTGTGATGACTTGCCAATATTCGGCGGCTGTCTGTTGTTTCCAATCAAGCTCCACTTTGATGCAGACAATTCCATAAGGCTTTTCTCTGTAGGTAGGGCTTTCTGGGTTCGTGTTCGTGAGAGCCATGTATTGGCAGCATTGCAATAAAAGCCTCTTTTTATCTGTGGCGACTTTGTATTGGCAGATTGGACGGGAAATGCCTTTACAATACTCGAAAAGAGTTGTGTTTTTGGAGTCTCCACTTGCGTATAGGCCTGCTTGCTCTAAACTTAAGTCTGTCGATAATTTATCCCAGATCTGTGCAAATACTCCCTGATGAAGAAGGGACATAAATCGGAGTATGTCAATGTCGTAGAGGGTTGTCTTACTTTGCAGTTCTTCAAAAATGGCTGCTGCATCTTTTCCTTCAGATCCATCATATACAACGCCGTCGATAATATGGAGAGTTCCTTTTGTTGTTCGACGAAGGTCAACATTGATATCGGAAAATAGCGTTTCTTGGTTTTGCATTGAACAATCATTTTCTTTAAGGAGAGTTTGCACATCTTTTTGATATGCTCTTGGTTCCTCTTCTTTGAGTCGTTCAAGGATGTCTTTTGGACTACAGGCTTTTGAAAATGGTGGGGCAAGCAACTGCTTGCATAAATCTATACATATCTGTTAGTATGTATTCAAATGAATCGATTTTTCAAAGTTTGTGAAGCCGCAAAAATCCTAGGTGTGTCCATTCAAACAATGAGACGCTGGGAAATTTCTGGTTATCTTATACCTGATAGAAAGTCAGAGGGTGGAACACGTTATTATAGCCGAGACAAGCTGCTTGGAAAAAAGCGTGTTGAGGTTGATCTAACTCTTGCCTATGCCAGAGTGTCCAGCCATGATCAGAAAAAAGATTTGGAAAGACAAAAAAC
>QIGB01000015.1 GCA_003228815.1 Chlamydiota bacterium
AGATATTGCAGGAATATCTACTGCGGAAAAATTCTCAAGATCTGAACCGTTTTCCTGCTCGAGGATTGTCAGGTTATTTCTTTACGGGCCCATAGTCAAACAATCGCCTCTCCTTCGTGATCAAGAGGTCTGAAGTTGTAAACAACTCTCGCCTAAAGGCGAAAGCTTTTTGAGGAACAACCATTAATGGCATCCATTTATTCTACCCATTAAGGGCGAACATCCCGACGGTTTACCTCGACTGCATGTCTAGCGCCGGATGCGCAATTAAAAAACTACGCATGCCCCGATGTGTTTAATGTCATGTCGTGGGCTAAGCAGACTTTAAACACTATAACCAGGAGCGGCATTTCCTCCCAGCCCTAAAGGACTGGGTATCCATATAGATGAACAATTTTGCATGCTCCCCTCAGATAAGGTACAGCGAAAAAGGCTCGTTGCATTTTAATCTTGGAGGAATTTCCCTAACCTGCATATAATTAGCTTTCACTGCTATGAAAAAAACATTACTTCTCTCACTCTCCCTTGTTCTCTCTTCGGGTCTTGCCGGGAAACTCGCCGCGCAAGAACCTCCCGCAATTCAAACATATGAAAATCGACAAGTGGGGAAAATCGAAATCAAAATTGAAAACCTCCCCGAAGGCTCTTCTTTCGACAAACAAACAATCATTGCCAAATTGAAGACCAGACAAGGGGATCCCTTTTCTCAATATGTTTTTGACCAGGACCTCAAACAGCTTGCCGAAGACTATGACCGTGTTGAACCCCAAATCGTGGTCGATGAAGGACGGATCGATGTCATAATGAAAGTATGGCTCCGACCCATCATCAAGAGAATAGAATGGAAGGGCAATCAGTACGTCAGAGAACGCACTCTCAAAAAAGAACTCGACATCAAGCCAGGCACGATCTTTAACCGAACCGAATTCAACAAATCCTTCAATAAGGTCAAAGAATACTACATTAAAAAGGGATACTTTGAGTCAGAACTCTCCTACCGCCTCGCTTCTGATCCTAAAACGGGAGAAGTTGATGTCATCATCAATATTTCGGAAGGAAAAGCCGGAAAAGTGGACGATATTGTCTTCCATGGCTTCACGAGTAAAGAAGAGAGCGACATCATCCACAAACTCTATACCAAAAAATATAGCGCTCTGACCAGCTGGTTCACCGGCAAAGGACGCTTCATTGAAGAAGCTCTTGAACAAGACAGGCTTACCATCTTCGACTATCTCCAAAATGAAGGCTACGCCGATGCCCGTGTCCAAATCAAATTACTCGAATCTTCCTCAAAAGGGAAAATCATCATCGACATCTCTACAGAAAAAGGCTCCCTTTACCATTTTGGACAAGTTAGCTTTGATGGAAACATCCTCTTTACAGATGAAGAAGTGGAGCAGATCTTCTCAGCACGACCTGGCGGCGTCTACTCCCCGGAAAAACTCCAAAAAACCACTGAGTACATCAAGGATCTCTATGGACGCAAAGGGTTCATTGATACCAGCGTCACGCACGAGACCCAACTTGTGCAAAATGCAACCGTCTACAACGTGCATTTCCATGTCGATGAGGGGCGTGAATACCGGATCGGGATGATCCGCATCATTGGAAACGTCCAAACAGAAGATCGTGTCATTCTGCGTGAATCCCTCCTCATCCCAGGAGAAACATTTGATTCGCTCAAGCTAAAAGTGACGCAGGCCCGTCTTGAAAACATCGGCTATTTCAAAAGCGTCAACGTCTATGCCGTACGGACACAAGACGACCTCTCCCTTGGAGACAACTACCGCGACATCTACATCGAAGTCGAAGAAACGCAGACAGGAAATGTCAGCCTCTCTGGTGGTTTTAGCTCTGCAGACAGCGTATTTGGAGCCCTTGACCTCCAAGAACGCAACTTCAATTACCGAGGAATCGGAAAGATTGGAAGCGAAGGACTTTCAGGACTTCGTGGAGGAGGCGAATTTTTACACATGCGGGCAACCTTTGGCTCCCGCAACCAAAATTACATGGCCTCCTGGCTCAACCCCTACTTCCTCGATACACCGTGGAGACTTGGATTTGAATTTTCCGCTACCGTCAAAAATGACCTCCAATCCAAAGACTACAACATCGCCACCTACAATTTCGGGACCTTTGTTTCGTATCCTTTAAGCCCTTACCTCGCCTATGGCTTTAAGTACAGAGTCAAAAATTACGATATCGATCTCCCCAAATCGATTACCAGAGCCGAAGGGAATGAAGATAAAATTACAAAATCAAGCCGCAACGGAATTCTTTCTGGAATGGGAGCTTCTCTCATCTATGACTCAACCGACAGCGCCATCAAACCCCACCGAGGATTGCGCAGCACTCTCGAAGGAGAAGTCGTAGGCCTAGGTGGAGACTCCTTTTTCTTCCGAACTGCCACAGTCAACAACTACTACACTCCCCTATGGCGAAGAGGATATATGAAGTACAAAGTCGACTTCCGCTTCATTGTCCCTTATGGTAAAACAAGTGACTTTGAAGACATTCCCTTGAGCGAGCGCTTCTTCTTAGGCGGTGTCGCCTCTGTCCGTGGATATAAAGACTTCATTTTAGGACCCCGTTTTGAAAAAGAAAAAAAAGGCAAGAAATCTAAAAGAGCTTTTAGCGACCCAACAGGAGGAATCAGCTCTTCTCTAATCACCATGGAATGTGTCCAAGAGATCTTACCTATGCTCGATGTTTTTGCCTTCATGGATGCTGGTTATGTATCCGATCAAGTATTTGGATTTGGGGAATACAAAATGAGCTACGGCATCGGAACCAACATCGACATTCTCGGAAAAATGCCCATCACCCTTGGTTATGGTTTCCCGATCAATCCAAGTAGAAAACAAACAAAACAATTCTTCTTCTCGTTCGGAGGACAATTTTAACCCAAAACACACCTATTTTAAGGAGATAGTATGATCCGCAAAACCCTTCTCTCAACTCTTGTGATACTCGGCCTATGCGCCGGTGGCTTTGCAGCAGAACCCAAACCCTCTGTTGGAGTTGTCAACTTTAATAACTGTATGACTGATTCCAAACTCGGCAAACAAGAACAATCCTCTTTTGACGCCCTGAAAAACCAAATGACCTCCCTGCTCGAGGACACCGAAAAACAGACCAACGAAATAGCAGCGAAATTCAACGATGCAGAATATATGGATGGTCTTTCTCCAGAGGCGGAAGAGGAAATGAAAAACAAATTCCGCGGCCTCAACGAAGAGATGAACCGTTATCAAAATCAATACTACCAGGTGCTCCAACAAGCCAATATGAAAATCATGCAGACTATTGGCGCCGGCATCCAAGAGGCCTCTGAAAAAGTGGCAAAAGACAAAAGACTCAATATGGTCATGAGCAAAGAAGCCTGTTTTTTTGCAGCGCCCACACTTGACGTAACAAATTTTGTCGTTGCTGAAATGGATAAGACATTTGAGCAAAACAATACAAAAATCGATAACGCAAAGAAATGACCTTTTCTTTAGCGGACTTAGCTAAACTCACTGGAGCGAAACTCCAGGGAGATCCAGAGCAAATCATCACAGCAGTGGCTGATCTTCAGTCCGCCACTGCAGAAGATGCTTCTTTTCTCGCCAATGATCGCTATACCCCCCTTCTTGCAACAACCGCCGCCGGGGTCATCTGCGTCAGCACCCACACCGAACTTCTCCCAGGCAAAAACTACCTCATTTCCGACGACCCATCCCGCACCTTCCAGCAGATCGCAGAAGCATTTCTCAAAGAGCGCAAAACCACTGGTTTTTCCGGCATCCACCCCACCGCCGTAGTCCATGAGACCGCAAAACTCGGTGAAAACGTAAACGTCGGCCCCTACGCCGTCATCGACGAAGACGCTGAAATCGGTAGCGGCACAACCATTAGCTCTTTTGCCTACGTCGGCATCGGTGTCCAAATAGGCAAAGATTGCTTCCTCCACGCCCACTCCATTATCCGCGAGTATTGCGCCCTCGGCAATCGCGTCATCCTCCAGCCAGGTGCCGTCATTGGCTCCTGTGGCTTTGGCTACACCACCAACGAAAAAGGTCAGCATACTAAGCTCGAGCAACTTGGCAATGTGATCCTCGAAGACGACGTCGAAATCGGCGCCAATACTACCCTCGACCGAGCCCGATTCAAAACGACCCGGATAGCCCGCGGCACCAAAATCGACAACCTCGTCCAAATCGCCCATAACGTCGAACTGGGCGAAAACAACATCCTCGCCGCCCAGACAGGGATCGCAGGCAGCACCAAGACTGGCCGGAGCGTGATGATGGGGGGCCAGGTTGGCATCGTAGGCCATCTAGAAATCACCGATTTTGTCATGATCGCCACCCGCGGCGGAGTCAGCAAGTCAATCAAAAGGAGCGGGAAGTATGCTGGCAGCCCTGTAGTCACCCTATCCGAGCATAATCGGACACAAGTCCAACTTCGCAAGATCGACGCCTATGCGCGCCGTATAGAAGCCCTAGAAAAGCGCCTCGCTCAGCTCGAACAAGGCGCCCCTTGCAATTAAAGAAATTTTTTGTCATTCCTTAAGAGAGGCTCCCTCTCAAAAAGAATGGCATATGCTCAAAATCTATTACAAAAAAAAAGACGAAGAAATCCAGGAACTATCCGAAATGCGCGATGGTTGCTGGGTCCACGTCGATGAAGCGACCCCCGCAGACCTCGAAGAGCTCGCCCGATTGACCCAAATCGAAAAAGCCGACCTTCTCGATTGCCTCGACAAATATGAAATCCCTCGAGTTGAGAGGAGCGATCACAACCTCCTCATCTTTACCCGCTATCCCGCCGATCAAGAAATTGGCCTCTACACCTCTACGTTCACCCTCATCCTCACCAAACACTCCTGCATCACCATCAGCCCACATCGCGCTCTTCTCGTAGAAAATTTCATTCAGCAGAACCGAAAATTCTCGACCTTGAAAAACAACAAACTCCTCATCCTCCTCCTCATGAGAATCAATCAAGAGTTCACAGGACAGATCCGACGGATTCGGTACAACGTCCTCTCTGCTGAAAAAGAAATGATCCATGTAGAAAGTGAAGACATCACCGTCCTCACAAAAAATGAAGAGATACTGAATCAGTATCTCTCAAGCCTCGTCCCTACCCGCTCGGTCCTAGGTGACATCCAAAGAGGGAGGTATAGAAACCTCGATGAAAAAGAAGAAGATCTCTTAGAAGATTGTCTCAATTCGAGCCGCCAATCGGAAGATCTATGCAGCATCGTCCTCAAATCGATCCGTTCCTTGCGCAATGCCTATCAGATCATCTTTGCTAACAACCTGCACAAAACCATCAAACTTCTCACATCCCTCACGATCATTCTCAGCATTCCGACAATGATCGCGAGCGTTTATGGGATGAATGTCAATCTTCCTCTGGCCAAAAACGCCTTTGCTTTCGCCATTGTGATGGGCTTCACAGCCATCCTTTCCGTCTTCGGCCTCTGGCTCTTCAGAAAGAAAGGCTGGTTATGACAACTCTATTGCAGTCATAAACCATTTTGCATTGTAGTCCTTAACAGCTTTCTCCAAGCGGGTTCTTTAGCCTGCGTCCAAATTCTTTCCTAGGAGCTCTCTTAATGTGCTATCTGCTTGAGGGCGCCCAACAGGTAATCGCATCTTAGTTGTAGCAAGCTGAAGAGCTTTATCAAATTCCGCAGGATCCATTGTGGTTTCTTCTTCTGCTTTCGGCGCTACTCCTGTTGCTACGCTTGATGAAGGAGAAGGTGCAGGCTCAACTATATCTGTGACTACTGGAGGTGGAGGAAGAGGAAGATCAATGGATGCACCTATATTTAGTGCTGAAGACAGACTGTGAGATGAAGAGCGTTCTGGAGAAGGACTCTGAGGGCTGCTTCTTCTTTCGCGTTCTCTTTCCTCTGTAGCCAAATCTTCTGCTTCTTGGCGTTCAAGAAACTCAATTTTACCAAGTAATACCTGTGCTTCTTCTAGGACTCCATCATCTTTATATGGCCACTGTTTTTGGAAAACAGCAATTATATTTTTTGCTTTCTTCCAATTTCCTTCTTGCATACATGTTTGAGCAACGCCTAGCCAAACATCCACCATGTGGTTGAGTGCTGTTTTAGCACACTCTCTTATGCTAATTTCTTTATAATTAGCATTCCCATATCCTTCACCAGACCATGTTTCAGGCCATTTGGCTAGTAGACCTTTAATAAAATTAATTGCGTCTACAGGGTCTTTATTCTTTTTTTCTAGAACATCACTGTTCACCCCGCCACAAATAGAGCCTATAAATTCTTTCTTTTCTGTAATTGGAGGAAGACCTCTTCTTATTACATTGATCATTGCAATAGATTTTTCTATTCCTAAGTAATTTTTGCAAATCGCTCGGATGTTTGTAAGGGCCAAGGCTTTTACTGCTGGTTCCCTGGAAGAGTTAAACACTTCAAGAGCAATCTCAAGTTTTCTCACAACAGGAATGTTCTCTTGCAATGGTTTCAGCCGTACCTCTGCAATCCCAAGATATAAACCTTCGAGCTCTACATCATTTAACAAGCCTTCTAATTTCTGTACTGTGATGTTAGCGACAGCAAATTTTCCAGCCGCAGTGAATGTTCTCCCTGCAACTGCGACCTTTTCACGAAGTTCTTTTCTACACTCCAAGATATCCATCTCAAGTTTTGTATCATCTGCAGTGTCCACTGTCTTAAAAGCACTATTTAGGAGAGCAGCAGCTTCAGTAAATTGTTTCTTTCCAATTTCCGTTCTAGCATCTGCGACCATTTTCACTGAAGGATGAGGTGCAGAGGACCGCTTCTTCTTTGCGGGGGCTGGCAAGGGTTTGGAAGGTGGGGGTGTTGGGAGAGCCTTTCTTTTGTATGCTTCGACTGTATCACTTTCCCCTTTGGGAGGATTGGCTGATGCATTCATTTCACTTGCCTTTTTTGCTTCTTGCTGAGGAAGAGCTTCCAATAACTCTGACAGACCCTTTATTCCTTCATTAATAGCCGTAATGCGTCCGGCCAAACCTTCTGCAATAATGCCATTTGCCAAACGTTCGCTGAAGTTTTGGACTTGAGCTTGGATTCCTTTTAGCTCACCTTGAAAACCAGCAAGCTGAAGAGTAAAGTTAGAACTTGTAGCTATATTAAAAATCTCCTTTTT
>QIGB01000042.1 GCA_003228815.1 Chlamydiota bacterium
TTATTTTCAAAAATTTGGAGATCAGTCGGATGATACTCATCCACTTCCTACAAGATCTGCTGATTCTACAAGCTATACGGATCCCATCCCCCCGACCCAGCGATACTTCGAGCGATTCGAATCCCACTCCCTTAAGAACAAGTGCTTAATCTCTACCCGGAGAGGCAGTTGATCCTTGAGCTTCTGGGACCCCCTTTTCAAAAAATCTATGAAAACGCTGCTTAACCCGCGGAATATGGGATATACCAAAAAACCTATAAAAATTATAGGTTTTTTCCAAAGGCTATTGATAGTTAAGTGCTTAGAGATGCATAAAGCTTTTCCTCGAGAAAGTTAGCTAGCTCGGGAGATTTTTCCCTTAAGAATGCCTTAAGGGGCCTAGTGATTTTGATCAGGTCCTCTTGTTGGACATGAGGATCTTCTCTTCTAGGATCAAACTTGAGGCGCCCTACATCGATTAGAATTGCTTTGCCGTCTATAAATCCCACGTTGCGGTGGATTCTAGGATCTTCATCATAAATGCCCTTTTTACAGCGAGTGCGAATGAGCTCGCAAATTGAATTGATGCAGGATTTTGCTGCATCTATTTTTTGTTCTTCGATGAGACTAGTGAGATAGGGAAGAGCTAGGGTTGCCCTTTTCTGAAGGACAAATTCAACCCCATCAAGATCGACTTTGTGCTCGATGCCAAGTTTGTCGACAATGCGGGCATTTTTGTGGATCCAATCGGTTTTATTGAGGTGGACAAACAAAAGCTTTGTTTCATTGGGGAGATTTTCAAAGGCGAGTTTGTAGCTGCAAAAATCGCGCTCGAGCTTCTTTTGACGTCTTTCTCTTTGGTCTTCGCGCTTTTCTGCAAGATTCGAGGGAAGAGGAAGCATTTTGACCAAAAAAGGGAGGCGTCTGAGGTGGTGTTTGAAAAATTTGAGGACATATGTCCCATCTTCAGAAACAAATGCATACGCTTGCCCGCCTGCTGCTAAATAGATAAATTTCTGGTCGAAGGCGTTTGGCAGGGGGCCGCATTCTACTTCCCACTTGGAATTGTAGGGAAGGTCGGAGTGGATTTTCGTCAGAGCAAATCCTTCGGTCTTGTCATAGCAAAATTTGGGAACGTAATAGATCGTCAAGCCAAGGAGAAGGATCTTAAAAAAGAGCCATTTCACTTAAGGAAAGCCTCCTGGGTTTCGAGGTAAGAGGGGAGAAGAATGGGGTGGGTCTCTGCAATCCAATTTTCAAAAGGGGCAGTGATCCGGGAAAGATCGGCATCGCGTACTTCTTTTGTCTTCATCTCTTCACATTTGACAAAGCGTCCGACATCGATTTTGATAGCCCTATTTCCAATAAATCCACAATTGGTCTGAATGTTCGGATCGCGATCGCGAAATCCTTTTTCAGAACGTGCGTGAATCATCGCAAATACCCCTTTGATGGATTGTTTTGCCTCTTCGATTTTGCCACTTTGCATGAGGCGATCGATTCTGTCATAGACTCGGTCTGCTCGTTTTTGCACGATGAAGTCTAAATGATCGAGATCGACATTATGAACAA
Source organism: Chlamydiota bacterium (assembly GCA_003228815.1). Classification (GTDB taxonomy): domain Bacteria; phylum Chlamydiota; class Chlamydiia; order Chlamydiales; family Rhabdochlamydiaceae; genus Sacchariniichlamydia. Next base: position 1,552 of record QIGB01000042.1, read on the forward strand.
TGCCAAGACGGTCAGTGATCGCTAGTTTTGTTTTGAGATGAGTGGTGGGATTCAAGTGGCTATAAATGACCCCTGTCTCTTGTTGCAGTTCTTCAAAAGCCACTTTATAGCTGGAAAAATCACGCTGAAATTTATCCAGGCGTTTCCAGTTGCGTTTTTCTCGGTATTTGTGAAACAGCGGGGTCAGGGGGAGATGATTGAGGAGCCAGGAAGGACGAAAAAGGCGCTGCTTGAAGAATTTGACGACATAGTGTCCGTCTGCACTGAAAAATGCATAGGCTTGTCCGCCTCTCCCAAAATAGGTGTAGGGCTGCGAAAGGGCTTTTTGGAGCTCAAATGTTTCATTTTCAGTTAAAGTCCGTGTGGCAAATTCTTCATGGTAGGGACGATTTGATGAAATCGCCAAAGTGGTAAAGGTGTCTGTCTGTTTTTTGCAGAAATGGGGAACCATGATCAGCGCAAAAATCAGGATAATGATGCGAGAGGAGAGGTTAAAATGTTTCATCACAAAATGCCTCATAAAGGGTGTGAAAATCTTCAGAAAGTGCAGGATAATTTGCATTGATCCAGTGCTGCAAATCAACTTTTGCTTTTTCAATATAAGCCTTGGAAGGGGACTCACAAAGGAAAAAACGCCCTCCATCAATTTGGACAGCGCGATTGCCGACAAAGCCAAAATTTTTGGCAAAATTGGGATCGGCGTCCTCGATCCCTTTTTCAATACGCGTTTTTAAAAGAGAAAAAAGGCTGGCAAGGTGCTCTTTTGCAGCATCTGCATCCGCAGCGATTTTGTCTTTCACGAGTACTGCCTTTTTTTGAATGACGAAAGAGATCAAATTTGGATCCATTGTATGGCAGATCCCCAGTTTGTCAATGATCTTTAGGGGAGTGTGAATCTGTTTATGGTTATCCAAATGGATGGCAACGAGACCGGTCTCTTCGGAGAGTTTTTCAAAGGCAAGGGCGTAACTTTTCAATGTTTCCTTTATTTGCTGCTCAAGATGATGTTTTTTCTTTTCAAAGTGTGGGAGAAGAGAAAGGAGTTCTAAAATTTGCAGCCGAGACGAGCGAAAAGCTTTGAGGACATAATCCCCATCTTCTGATACGAAAACATAGGATTGCCCTCCTTTGCCTAAATAGGTGTATGGCCTATCAAGAAGAGCAGGATCAAAATCAGAGATTTCATGATCGAGTAATACCTTAGAGATTTTCGAGAGGGTGAAGCGATCAGTTTTCTGCTGGGCAAAGTGGGTCAGACCCCAAACGAGAAAGAATAAAAAAATGAGGCGGCCCTTCATCATTTTGCAATCTCCTGCTCTATATGTGCAGCAAGTGCTGGAGCCCTTTCTTCGAGCCATTGGCAGAGCCGATCAGTGATCCGGATTAGATCGTCGCGATAGATATTTGGGTCGGTTCTTGTGGGGTCGAGTTTGAAACGGCCGATATCAAATTGGATGGGCCCGTCATCTGTAAATCCAAAATTCGTTTTTAAATCGGGATCTTTATCGAAAATTCCCTTTTGGCAGCGGGTCCTAAGGAGGGTAACGAGCTTGCTCAATTGCTCTTTGGCATATTCCATTTCACCTTGTGAAATCCATTCTTCCAAAAGGGCATATATCGGCTTGGCCCGTTTTTGCAAGAGATATTGCATGTGGCTCACATCCAAAATATGCTCTACGCCAATCTTGTCATAGATTTTGACTTTTCTTTGCTCCTCCGTTGGATTGAGATGGAGATCGAGCAGCCCGCTCTCTTTAGCGAGATGATGATAAGCAAGCAAATAACTAGAAAAATCTTTGAGCCGTTTGTTTTTTCGTTTCTCAATGGTCGAGAGAAGCCTTTTCTTGAGAGGAGGAGGCAAAAGAGGGGCTAAGAAGGCAAAAGGATGGCTTGCTCTATTGTGGCGGTAAAATTTGAGAACATACTTTCCATCGAAAGAGACAAATGCGTAGACTTGCGCCCCGTGGCCCAAATAGGAAAAGGGCTGATCAAGAGCAAAATATCCATTCGGGGTTTCCCAATCAGAGTGTGTTTCAAGGTTTGTCTGAATCTTTCTTATAGAAAATCCATCTGTCGCGTGTGAGCAAAACTGATAGAGCGCGAAACCACAAAGGGAAAACGCTAATATTTTTTTCAAAATGCGCATTATGTTCTCTCGTGATAAAGTATAGCTGTGTCACAGGTAACTAATCAACTTCCCTACGAAGAGCTAAAGCCTCTTCCACAGGCTAAAGAGTTTTATCCTCGCCTCGTAAAACTGATGAAAAGTGTAGCCCTAGTAGCTACTGTGGTCATTTTCTCAGTCGGAGCAGGAGTTGCCATTGGCCTCTCGAATTGGAATATTTCTGTCTTTGCTGGAGCCATTGGAGGCGGATTGATTGGGCTCATTGCGGGAATTGCTATGGCCATGCTTTCAAAACTTCCCACCAAAGTAGAGCAATATCGGCTAGAAACCCTAAAAAACATCAAAAGCGTGATCGGAAATGCTCGAGCTCTTAAGACGATGAAAAACTTGGAAGATTTCTTTTATTATCCTTTCACCCAGTTTATTCAGCCTTTTCACCATCATATGATGCATTGTGAACTTGCCATCATAGGGGATGCGATTCCGCAAGATCGCCCGGATGCCAGAAAGGTTTGGACCGAATTTTTGGATCACTTGGATTCTACTCCTCTCTTGGCCCCAGACAGAGAAAAAATCGTCTTGAATACCGCTTTTCAACTCAGTCGATTTTCTGGCAAAACCATCAAGATCCAAAAAGAATGGTGGGACCCCAAACAATCGCTAGATTGGGAAATCATCGAAAAAATTGGCAGGGAAGCTTTTGGGAACGACTATGCCTTTTCGGCAGAAAAGATCAAAACGACCATGGAAGAGAATCTTCCGAGTGGGCTTTGTTTTGCTCGGAATGAAGAGACAAAAGAAATTCTTGGATATGGCTGGTACTATACCGAGGATGGGACTGTGCATATTCCCGAAATTGCGAGGCTGCCCGAAGCTTGTAGCCTCAATATCGGCAAGGATCTCCTCTATGAGATTCTCACCAATCTACGCTCTGAACCAATGGTTCAGATTTCTATCAGAAAGAGCAATCCCTTCATTGAGAGATTAAAGGGGTGGAAATTTGAGGTAGAGAAAGAATTGCCCAAACATTTTCCGGCAGCTCCTCCCGAAGATGGGGTTCTCATGAAACTCGACTGGAAAAAGGTCAATCAACAGTAATCTTTCTGGTCACGCTATTAAAGAGCCCGGGGACGACCTCATTCTTTTCATCGATCAGCTCGAGCTGGATCGTGTGTTTTCCCTTATCCACCCCATAAACGTAGTAGGGAACCCACTGCGTCAAAATCCTTTGTTCGCCATTGATGGTGACGCGTACCTTGAAACCATCTTTGGAGAGCTGGACATTGGAGAGATAGAAATCGAGAAGGATGGGCTTATCTGCTTCATAGCGAAGTGTTTCTAGAGGTTCATTGTAAGTTAAGTAAGGCCCATTTAGATCGACATCGAGATTGTTTTTTCTCTCTCCGACATAGAAAATCCGTGCGGCATAGTTCCCTGGCCCCTTTAAACTTTCTCCAAAAGAGCGATCGGGAAAAGCCCTTATGACATGCATCCCATTTTTCAGCCGATAAGGGATAGAAGTCGTGAGAGTGATATTGAAAAAGAGGTTGCTTTGATCGAGTGAATCGACAAAGGACTTATAGATCTCGATCGGATGAAAATTATCGACGAAGATGAGCAGGCTTTGTCCTCTGGGGTCGTTGTAGATTTCTTTGGCTCTGTCAAAGTCGCTATTGGTTCCTGTGGGAAATCCGACCAATTGTGCTTGCACATCCACACCAGAGCTATAGAGGACCTGACCTTCCTTGGGAAAAGTCAGCGTCAATCGAACATTGTCAGGTTCCGGGGTGGGGCGAACGGGAACGATTCGAACCATACTGGGATTGGCTTGTCTAGGCTGAAATTCCGCTGAAAACCCAAGAGTTCCGAATAAAAGACTAAAGAGAACGAGTATTTTCATACTTTCCATTTACCCCACACTCCAATAATTGTCTAGCTTGCGCGGCAAAGAAAAATTTCCCTGCATTTTGCATCGCAATCACGACTATCAGTCATCAGGAAGATGGGCATAACCGGTCTATAAATCAGCGTCCTTTGGTCTATTCGCATAATCTTTATTCAAGACGGCGCCTTCTGGAATGTTTGCATAGCCAATTTTCCCGTCAGCATCTCTTGGAGCATTTGCATAATTCCTTTCAGGTGACCCTCTTCGAAAATCACTTAATTTTTTATAGTCTTCTTTTCTATGGGGATCGTTCCCTATGACTTCAAGTTCGGCTTGTTCTGGCACAGATGCCCTTTCCTTTCTTTTTTTGGAAAGATAATATCCTGTGAGTCCCAAACAGGCTGTTCCGCCTCCTATTCCTAATAGAAGCCATAGCCAAAGTAGTCTTTGGTTTGAAAGGGGGGTGGTGGGAGATAATTCGATATCGGAGGTTGAACTGAAAGGAGTCCTTCTGGTAGTGCTTATGATTGATGATCTTTTTGTAGTTGTAATTGATAAACGAATTGTCCTTGTGGTGGATAGACGGGCTGTGCTTGAAGTTGTGGAGCTAGTACTTGTGGTTGTGATGTTAGTTATGGTAGAAGTTGTTGGATTCGTAATATTATCATGAAACAATTGTCCGTATATTCCCCAATCTGAGCCATCTTGGCCAAAACTGTTCCAAATCACAACGAAATTCCCATTCCTAAAACCTGTTACTGAAGAAAATCTCTGATCATTTGTCGTGTATGTATTGACCTGGAATTCATTGCCGATTTTAGCTCCATTATCATCAAACAATTGTCCATCTATACTAGCATTGAAGCCATCCTGGCCATAGCTTTCCCATGTCACAACAAAATTGCCATCATTGAAACTAGCAACTGCGGGCCTGTATTGAAAATTAGTTGTATATGTATTAACTTGGAATTCACTTCCAATTTTAGAACCGCTGCCATTGTATAATTGGCCGTATATCCCCCAACTTGAACCATCCTGGTCCTGACTAGCCCAGATCACAACAAAATCGCTATTGATAAAACTTGCTACTGTTGGAACCTGTTGGTAATTTGTTGTGTATGTATTGATCCTAAACTCACTACTGATTTTAGTGCCATTTTCATCGAACAAATGCCCATATACGCCCCACCAATCGCCATCCTGACCTTCGCTATCCCAAGTTACAACGAAATTTCCATTATTGAAACTTGCTACTGAAGGGTGTGATTGACTATTATTTGTAAAGGTATTGACTTGAAATTCACTTCGTACTTTTGTGAGATTTTTATCAAACAATTGGCCAAATACTCCGTCATTTGACCCATCTTGGCCATAACTAGCCCAAGTCACAACAAAATTTCCGCTATCAAAACTTGTTGCTGAAGGAAGATATTGCCAGCTTAGGGCCCGTAAAGAAATAACCTGACAATCCTCGAGGGAAAAATCGATTCATCTCCCGATGATTTTCCTTTGTAGATATTGCAGGAAT
>QIGB01000016.1 GCA_003228815.1 Chlamydiota bacterium
CCGACCTTTTGAAGAGAGAGATTCTGTTTTGAGGATTGTTGTCTGGGGCATCCCGATCTAGCATACCTAGACCTAGAGAAAAACACAAAAAAAAAGGGGGACCTTACGGCCCCCCCCGGCGGAGATCCTGCCTTTGCGTTGGCGGGGTGCAAAGACAGGGTCTTGGGGTTAACGTCTTCTTTTTTTTCGCGCGGTTGTTTTCTTTCTTGTCACTTTTCGTACTGTCTTTTTGCGCATAGTTTTCTTCTTTGCTGCCTTTTTTCTTGGGGCTGCTTTGCGCTTTGTTGCCTTTTTCTTTTTTCCACCTTTTTTTCCATCTGTAATCGATTCTTTGCGATACGCCTTAGCAGTTTTTGCAAATTTGATGGTGTTTGTGCGCACCCTTTGTGCAGCGGCTTTATTGCCTCTCCCTGCTTTTTCTAGATCATGAGAAATCACGTGTAGTAACTTCTTCAAGTGGTCTACTGTTGTTTTAAGAGCCATGGCCAATCTCCTGTTTGTTCTTAAGTTCCATTTGAGAATAACTCTTGGGCTACACACACCCAAATAAAAATTGTTCTACTATTTTCCATATTCTGTGTGGGGATATATCTGCAACGTTTTTTTCAAAAAGGTATACCGATCGTAATTCAAAAATTGGAATTTCGGCTGTGTCAAAGCCCCGGGATTCGACTATCGTAAGTAACCCCATATTACTAATATTGGGTTACTTACGATAGGCAAATCGCGGGAGCTTTCACATCAGCCCAAATCCGATTTTTGAATTGCGATCGGTATAAAAAATTGTCGTTTCTGTTAACCTCGTTTACATGCGACTAAAAGCTCTTTTTGCTCTGATTGCATTGCCTTTTGCATTGCATCTTTTTCAACTCTTTTTTCTTCATTATGATGGGAAATTCGCAGCCAAAATTTTCTCTCATGGCTTTGAAAAAACATACTCCCAAGAGGTGTCTGGGCTTGATTTTGAAAAACTTGATGAAATACTTCCGCAGCCCTTTCATCAACTTGGGCAAGGGAAACAAATGATTGCTTTTGTCTCTGCAGATGACAAATACGTGATCAAATTTTTCAACCCAAGTCGGCCTCTGAAAAAAAATTGGTACCGAAATGGAAAATATTGGCAACGTTATAGCTCTTTCAAATGGATCTCTCGTGAATGGTTCGGGAAAAAACAGCGTCTGCAAAAACTATTTTTTCGGCATAAACTCGCGTATGAACTGCTCAAAGAAGAAACAGGCCTTGTCTTTGTTCATCTTTGTCCCTCGAAGAGGGTTTGTCACCTCATTTCTGTCACAGACAAATTTGGGGAAGAACATCGGTTTTGTTTAGCCAAAACTCCATTTGTCTTACAGAAAAAGGCCCAACTGGTTTCTTCTTATCTTCATCAGCTAATGCAAGAGAATCAGGTCGCACAAGCTAAACAAGCACTCGCTCGCATTGAGGCTCTTTTTGAAAAACGACTCGAGGTGGGCATCACGGATCGGATTCAAACAATGGAAAACAACTACGGCTTTGTAGACGGAAAACCGATCCAAATTGATGTGGGAAGGATTCGCTACGATCCCAACCTCAACCTCGAGGAAGAGAAAGCGCGCATTTTGTCAAATTTTCACAACTGGATTGGAAGCAACTACGATCATCTCCTTGCAAACCCCGAAAAAGGAAAGCGAAAATGAATATGCGACTAGGAAAAAATGAACTGATGGGATTAGCCGGATTGATATCTTTCGGCATGCTTTGTGCATGGCCCTATCAGCAATTTGCATGCTATAATAAGTATAATTATGATGCTTGTGCAGAAAAAACGGAAAACATAACCGCGATTACCACCTCCATTGGACTTGTGTTTATTAATTTAACGTTTTGTTATTGTTTTTTCCAGAAATGCTCTGCACTTAATCAACGAGCATATTCGGTTGAGGATTCTGACGACCCTAACCTCGCTTATCTAAATTTTATGTTCAGGGGAAGAGTGGATGAAAATCAGCTCGAACTGGAGCAACTATGATCACCTCTTACATTAATGGGCAATATTTCGATGAAGCCGTCATTTCCCCCTTGGATCTCGGATTTCTCAGGGGACATGGGGTCATTGAGAATTTTCGAACGCATCAAAGACAGTCTTGTTTTCTCAAAAAGCGTTTAGAGCGATTAAAAAAATCGGCTGCTGCCGTGGGTATTCCATTGCCTAAGTCCTTTGAAGAAATCGAAGAAATTGTTCTCTCCCTTGTCGAAAACAATGGATTCATCGAATCGATCGTGCGCATCATCCTGACAAAGGGGCTAACGGAAGACGGGATAACCCCCTTGAGAGATAGTTCTCTGATGATTCTCACCACTCCGTTTGTCCCTGCCTCTCCCGAATACTATCAAAAAGGAATCCACGCCGTTACTGTGAATGAAACGAGAAAGATGCCCCATGTGAAAACACTCAACTACTTGCATGCGCTGATGCTTTTGGAAGCAGCGCGGTCAGAAGGCGCTCAAGAAGTTCTCTACTGCTCTAACAATGAAATCTTGGAAGGGACAACATGCAATTTCTTTGCCATAAAGGGCAGCACTCTCATCACCGCTCCCCAAAACATTTTGCCAGGGATTACAAGAGAGATCATCCTGAAAGAGGCAAAGGAGTCTTTTACCATTGAACTGCGCCCTTTGCATCTGGATGAAATTGACGCGATTGATGAAGCTTTTTCTTCTTCTAGCATCAAAGAAATGGTTCCGATTGTTGCCATCAATGGCCAGAAAATTGGAAGCGGGACTCCCGGCCCGAAAACGGATGAGCTGAAAAAGCTATTTTTCAGAGCCTTGTTTGAATTCGCGCATGATTAGCTTTTGAATGAAACTGCTTTCCATCTGAATGGGATAAAGGGCAATGCGAATTTCCCTGATTGCAAAGCTAAGAGAATAAAGAAGGGAACCAAGTCCAAAAACATACAAGAATAAGACAACAATACCCAGTTTTGGAAAAAGAACGCTCATTCCAATCAATAAAGAAGTCACAACAAGTGTCGAGATACAACAAATGAGCCAAAAAAGGCACTTTTGCAAATACCGGGCTCTTTTCAAAACCTCAGCTGTTTGGTCTTCTAAAAAACGCAAGAACCTTTCTGCTTCATGACGATCCAATTTCCCCCGTTTTTCTTCTTCCATAAGGAAAAGATCTTTATACTCAGCTAGTCGCTCGCGCTGCAAGGTGCGTATTCTTGACACTACGTAAGAGAGCCGGTTATAAAAAGTAAGGCAGAGCAATCCGCAAGCAGAAATGATCACAACAGGGACAACAGAAGAAGAGATGATTTCACTCCATGCATGGGAATAAGGATCCATATCTTTTCTTTAGCAGATTACCGAAAAAAACTTGAAACATTTTTTTTTTTACTTTAGGATTGTGCCCCTAAAAAAGGACTTTTATGATTCAGGCAGTTTCACCTTCTTTCGTACCGGCAAATGAAAAATTGGTTTCACAACAACCCTTCCAGCTAAGCAAAGCGAAAGTAGAGCGGGTTGCTCTTTTTTGCTTGGCAATGCTTTCTCTTTTCCTTGGATACTCCTCATTTTCTGTAGGAACCCCAATAGCAACAGTCTTTGCTATCGCCTGTTTTACAATTTGCGGGGCAATTTTGTGGACCCTCTCCCGGAGCAAAGATTACGAAAATCCACAAGAACTACAGGGTTATCGGACCGAAGCATTAGGGTTTGCTGAAATGCGAGAAAAACACGGCTTGGAAAATATGATAAAGTATAAAATCCCCCGTGCAAAGCAATTCTCAAATATCTTCCGAGTCGAAGTGAGCAACTATTCGATCAATTCTTTCATTCGCCTTTATGAAGAGATCCAGGCAAAAATTGAGAAATACCAATCTTCAATACAACTTCCTCACCCTTCAGAATTTAAAGACAAATTTGGAAAAGAAATTATTGGGATGGACTTTTGCGCAGTTATTGAAAAATATGACATCCAAAAGCTTTATGATTATGGCATTGTCACGTATGAATTATACAATGCTGCGACAGATTATTTTACTTATAAGAAAAAATGGGAGATGTCAGTCAACAATGTAAAGGAGGCTTTCAAGGGCAAGCTGCAAAATGCTGTAGCGGATTTTAAACGCGTCTTAGATTCCTCCAATGGTAGTACTCCATCACAAGCAGGAAGGATCGGGGTGTGGAAGAGTGAAGCCGCTTTTTTGGAAACGGCCGAGCCAGATGCATGGTTTAGTAGCTCGTTTGAAATTCTGAAAGAAGCACCTCTAGGTGGTCTTGAAATTGAAGAAAGCTTTCAAAGTTTATCCGATGCTCAGGCAGCATTTTTTATTGCTGTTAGAGCAGCCAAAGAGACAAGGGATGACTCTCTTAAAACCCTAGATCAGGTTCTGCAGCAGCAGAAAGAAAAATTCCAAGAGCGATTTCATCCAAACGACTTTTTCTTAGCTGAGTGAAGCTAAGGGCCCGTAAAGAAAATTATTCATTAAAAAATTCTAGCGTTCTTTTCCAAGATTCTCTGCTGGCACGTTCATCATCTTTGGGTGTCCCCCCATAATTCAACCACATCCCTTCAGAACAATAGATATTAGAGCGGGGAAGATAGGGCTGCGAAATGAGATGCCCAGCACCTGGAAAATCTAAATGATCCCTGGCAATTTTTGAATCATACTTCTCCAAGCGCTCCAAGATAAGATTAGCATAGGTGGTGCAGGGACCCTGTTGATCAGCTCCCCCAGTGATCAGCAAAATCGGACATTCAATCCCTTCTACAGGGATCGCCGCTTCATCAAATCGCTCGCGATCCAAAACAAGCCCCCTCTCTCGGTGAATCCGAATGGATCGAGGGTTTTCTCTAGAGTCCTCAAGTGAAAGAGAATCATTATTCAAGTCGATGAAATAGGGAGCAGCAGGAAGGATGGGCTCATTATGATAGAGCCAAGAATTGGATGATAACACTACGCTACTGGGAGCTACTGCGACAATTTTATGAATTTTCTCAGGGAAAAAACTCCCAAGGATGAGAGCAAGTTCCGCTCCACGAGAAGTTCCATGGAGATAGATTTTTCCGTTGAGTTTGGGATGGTTTTCAATCCAGGCAAAGGCTGTTTCAAAATATTCCAATGGGACATTTTGGATAGAGGGAGGAAGGTCTTCAAGCCCTGAATAAGCAAGTGCAAAAGCAGGAAAACCGTGGGAAGCAATCAAGGCTGCGGTTTCTGTTTGCATTCCTCCATTTGCACCGGTCAGCACAATGACGACGGGCATTGGTTGTTCGATCGATGGAAGAAATAACGACCCTACAAGTCCTTTTTCTCGCACGGAGATTTTCTCCACTTGCTCATTTTTAAAACAGCGATAAATCGTTTTCTTTGCTATGAGTTTTTTTCCATCAAAAACCCTCAACTCATTTGGAAAACAATAGGCACTACAGGGATCTGTTTCTGCTTCAGAAACTGGAACAACATGATGCATCTCCATCGACCAAAAAAGGCCCATGGAATCGACCCCCCGATAGTTTCCTGTAAGGGGAGCTTGCTTGGCAATTTCGACGATTCCATTCGAATTTGCTTGAAAGACACCTTCCGAAGTCCATTGCACCCTGTCTCCATCGATCCAAGATGCTTCGATCAGAATCACTTGTTTCGGTTTCAATCCTACAACTTGTATCTTAATTTCTTCGTCGAGAAGAGGATTCTCTACGCAGTGAATTTCGGGTCCATCGGCAAAAATAGTACTTACACAAAAAGAGAGGTAAAATAACAGCTTCCATTTCATAATCAGTTCCTCCAAAGTTTTTCCAGGATACTCAAAGAAGTGAATTATTGCTATCAGAACCAAAAAAAAAGAGCCTCAGATTGCTCTGAGGCTCATGAAAACAACTACTGAAACCCATGTACGAATAGGCTTTCCATACAGAATCCCTCGAGTGTCAAACTTCTTGATTTTCCAGTTGTATGGCAACGTGCCACATATTGTTTTTGAAGATCAGTCAATCTTTTATATTCTTCGATGACTTCAAGCTTATCTGGTAGGACGTCAAATTCATGCGGGCGCATTTTGTACATTTCAAGTGCTACTCCTTTGAGATTTAGTTTGCCAGATTTGTGAGTCATTGCAAACACCCTTAATCCTGTATTTCTCATCACTACGTATAGTTCTAAAATATTTCCTTCAAATTTTCCAGTGTTGCTAGTTTCGTTTGTACTAGTTCCGTCAACTCCTGCAGGTAAAACAGTACTCATCTCTCAAAACCTCCTATTTCTAATTTTTAATAAAAAAAAAGAGCCTCAGATTGCTCTGAGGCTCATGAATAAAAACTGGCGACGCCCTACTCTTCCACACTCTTGCGTGTAGTACCATCGGCGAAGAAGGGCTTGACTTCTGAGTTCGGTATGGGATCAGGTAGTTCCCCTTCTCTATTGTCACCAGAAAAGCTGTTGTACGCATTTCCTTTCGAAAAATTGTTGAAAGTCGTAATAAAGGTTGGTTGCGTTCACTGATAGAAAAAGACGCTTGAAAACTCACTTCACTAAGTTTAATCAGCGCTGTCATCATTGGCTCAAATCTCATAAGTGGTAAGAATTGTGCCGATGATGAAAAAAAAATGATCAAGTCAATGGACCGATTAGTATGAGTTAGCTCAACACATTGCTGTGCTTACACACCTCACCTATTAACCCAGTAGTCTTCTGGGGGTCTCATAGGGATACCTTATCTTGAAGGAGGCTTGGCGTTTAGATGCTTTCAACGCTTATCCTTTCCGAACGTAGCTACCCGGCTATGCTCTTGGTAGAACAACCGGAACACCATTGGTTCGTCCACTTCGGTCCTCTCGTACTAGAAGCAGCTCTTCTCAGGTATCCTGCGCCCACAACAGATAGGGACCAAACTGTCTCACGACGTTCTGAACCCAACTCGCGTACCGCTTTAATTGGCGAACAGCCAAACCCTTGGGACCTTCTCCAGCCCCAGGATGCG
>QIGB01000018.1 GCA_003228815.1 Chlamydiota bacterium
TTGCCAAAGCTTGTCCGCTAGATTTTCAAATCTCGAAGAATGCCCTATTCGAATGGATAGTGCCGATGGAGAGGGTCGGAAAGATTGCGAGACAAGGGAAGGCAAAAGCCGAATCTTGAACTTTCTTGGGTATAAATACGTATTGAAACTACCCAGCCTTAAAGATCAATTTTCACCAAATTTTGCGTATATTAGTGGCCTTTCTTCGGAAGAAGTGATTTTGCGCCACCTGACCTTGAAATTTCACTCCAAAAGAGAAATTTTAGCCGCTCTTCCTTTCCAAGTGGAAAATATTCTTCCCTACCCCTCAGAAGAACTCATTCTCCTCCCAGCTCTTCACCCACAGAAGGGCCGAACCGAAGTGTCACTTCTCGCAACTTCCCAGACAACACTACTCCACCATCTTGAAAAAGCAGAAGATCCCGATATCGTCTCCTGCGTCCCCCTTGCCCTCTATCGGTATGCACGCCATTTTTTCCCCGAGAAACAATCCCTATTCCTCCAATATGAAAACACCTTCTTAGTCATTGAAGAGGGGAAATTGCGTGGCTTTCAGACGATCCCCTTAAGCGATGGAAAGCGAGTCTTAGCGCTCATGCAAAAAAAACACCCCCATATTCCTGCAGAGCCTATCGAGCAGGGGGAGTCTTGGGAATTTGCCATCCCTATCGGCCTTGCTCTTGATGCCGCTAAAGGAGATGAGAGAAGTGGACAATTTCGACAAATCGGCAACCATTCAAAAGCCCAACGTCTGAAGAGAAAAAAACTACTCACCCATTTTTATTCTGTATGTGGCTGTTTCTTCTTCCTCACAATTCTTTTGGGACATTTCCATTTGAAAAAAAGGGAGCATGCGGTCCTCAAAGCACTGGACTATCCACCAAATACCCACCTCACCACTGCAGTTCAAGAGCTTGAATCCTCTATTTATACCAAAAAAAAGGAAACTGTCTCAGTCTCCACACTTCCCAAAATTTCCGAAATCCTCGCCTGGCTCAGCACACATCCCAAACTGAAAGACGATTGCTCCATCTCAAGAATTCGTTACCAATTGGTCAAATCTCCTCGCATGGGGACCCAGGTAAAAACCTACAGCGCAAAGATCGAACTCGAATTGACAACGCAAAATCCTCGAGCAGCAAGGAGTTTTCATGAGGCACTCTTGCATGACACTGAAATCGTCGACAAAAAAAATGATGTGAAGTGGAACGCTGACCATGGGATCTATCGGGCAATTTTTTATGTAAAGCCACAAAGAATATGAGAAAAGAACTAGAAAAAAAGATCAGACGTTATCTATCCCATCCTTACTGCTTGATTGCATTAGGCCTCTTGCCTTGTTTCTTGGTTGTTTTTTCTCATTTCGCCTCTGTAAAAAAATTGACCCGCTTAACCGAAGAAGCTCTCTATCTCAAGGAAAAACAACAATGGATCGAAAAAAAGAAAAGCCTGCAACAGGATCTGTTGATGCAAATGCAAAAAGCAAGCAGTGATTATCTTGAAAACGAAATTGAATCACTGCAGTTTATGCTCCCTGAAATCCAGAAACTTAGAGCCCTTCTCCACTGCGATCCAAGTAATGAAACTCATCTCATCCGATTGGATAATTTAGAAAATGGGCAAAATGCTCTGAGGTTTCGGCAGCAAAATTTTCAGAGGGTAGGCAAATTCCAAGAAATGGATGCCATCCAGCAACATCCTGTAGAAGTAAATCGGGAAGATCTCAAAACCCTTTTGGCTCGAATTGAAAATGTCCAAATCGGTTCCACTGCTCCAAGAAATCTTCCTCCTGATCTGCAGATTAAAAACTTTGAATTGATCAAAAAGCCTCTTCCCGTAAGTGAAGAGATCTTCCTCGTCAATCTAGAACTCATCAAACGGGAAATCATCAATGACAAATAAGCCCTCATTCTATCTTGCCGCTCTTTTCCTCCTTCTTGCCGGCTGCCACAAAACCGACCCTTCCGATTCGATCGTCAGCATACAAGTGCTCGACCGAAATGGTTTTTCTGAGACAATCAGTAACAATGACCGGCTAAAGAACTACCAAAACGTCGATTTTCAAAGTCCACAGCCCTATGAAAAAGTCTTGCGTGTCTACGGCAAAAACAATGAGGGAAAAAGCCCTTCGAAATTGACAAGCTATCACTCCAATGGTGGGGTTTGGCAATCTCTTGAAGCCATCGATGGGAGAGCGCACGGTCAGTATTTAGAGTGGCATGAAAATGGAAAAGTAAAGATTCAGGCCCATGTCATTGAAGGACTTGCTGACCTCAACGAAACGGCACAAGCAAGCTGGCTTTTTGATAAAAAGTGTCTCGTCTGGGATGAGCAGGGTAATCTCGAGGCTGAATTTTTCTATGACAAAGGGAACCTTGCTAACGAAGCCAAATACTATTTTCCCAATGGCTCTATCCAAAAAGTCATCCCTTACACAAATGGCCTTGTTCATGGGACTTTGCATATCTTTGATGAAGAAGGCAACATTTTAGAGGAAACCAATTATAAAAATGGATTGCGTGACGGTTTTGCGACAGCATCCTGGTCTCCTGGCATCTCAAAATCACAAGAACAATACCGAGAAAACCTACTCCTACAAGGCATCTATTTCGACAAAGAGGGAAATATCATGAGCGAAATTGCAGATGGCCATGGGACTCGAGCCGATTGCAAAAATGAAAAACTTTATACTCTGATTGAATACCGGGATGGCGTCCCAGAGGGTGGGGTCCAAACCTTTAATGAACAGGGAAAGTTGCATATCTCGTATCAGATCCAGGAAGGGAAAAAGACCGGAGAGGAGTGGGAATACTATACGAATCAATCTCCTAAACTACTCATCAACTGGTTTGAAGACCAAATCCAGGGGATGGTCAAAACTTGGTATCCAAATGGAAAACTTGAGAGCCAAAGAGAGATGAGTAACAGCAAAAAGCATGGGATCAGCTTTGCCTACTATAAATCGGGTGACTTGATGCTCATGGAAGAATATGAAAACGACCGCCTCTCCAAGGGCACTTATTACAAAAAAGGGGATCTAAGTCCCATTTCAAGCATCGAAAGTGGTGAGGGGACGGCAACACTTTACAACGCTGAAGGACATTTCATTCAAAAAGTCACCTACGAACATGGAAAACCCATTGAGGAATAGTATACAACACGCCGCTAGGTCTAATGAATTTTCATCGGCATCTTTTTTGCCGCCAAAATTCACAGAACCTAGTGCCCTGTCAGTCTTTGATTTTAGGGTAAATTGATTTTAGTTTGCGTCCTAAATTTTAATCATGACAGAGCACTAGCGGCGTGCCGTATAAACATTCCTTACGCACCTATTGCAAACAAAAGAGAAAAGGCATCTCTTCTGAAAGAAGACAAATGGCCTCCGAGCAGATTATACAAATGTTTGAGGATCAAGAAGGGCCTATTCTCTCCTTTGCTTCTTTTGGCGATGAAATCGATCTATGGCCTCTCAATAGAAAACTTGCCGAGAAGAATCAGCTTGTCCTTCCGCGCGTCGAACAAGGACACCTGGCCCTGTATGTAATAGAAGACCTAAACCACCTCATCCTCTCTTCTTGGGGAATTTTAGAGCCCCCAAAAGACAAACCCATTGCACCCGAAAAAATTTCCCTCGCTCTCATCCCAGGTTTGGGATTTGATCTTCGAAAACATCGAATCGGATATGGGAAAGGATATTATGACCGACTTCTTCCAAAACTCATTCATGCAAAGAAAATAGGCTTAGGATATCAACAGCAGCTGTTAGATGCCCTTATTCCGACCGACCCAGAGGATCACTCACTCGATGAATTATCGCTGCTTTGAGCCTCATTTTGAGAATATACTCAACCAAACTAAAGAATTTGGAATTTGACAAAGAGGTTCCACCGATTTTTCGGATAAGACGAGCTTCAGTGTTCATAGACACGGAGCGAGGAATAGACGAAAAATCGGGGGTATAACCGATGAGGTCAAAAACCAATTCTTTAGTTTGGTTGAGTATAAAGCTGTTCGTCATCTTCATGAGCCCCATAGGGCCCCTTTTTTTTCTTTTTTTGCGGCTTACAATATTTAGGACCATTGCAACTTCCTGCGACAACTATAGCTCCAGGGGATTGATTTTCACAGATTCCATATTGCCCCCCATCGAGACAGTACCACTGTACAGAATAAGGAGTTTGGGATCGAGAAGGCTGCTCAGAGTAATTTTGCCCCCCGGGCCCGAACGAAGGATATTGCTGGGACCAAGTATTGAAATGCTCGGGAAGAATAATCATTTCCCCGAGATAGGTTCCATCCGCTGCGCGGACAACAGCCCGCAGCTTATAGGGACTGTCATTGTGAAGCCGCAACGTAGCATGAGCCATGGAAAAAAAAGCGAGAAAGAGAAAAATCCATTTTTTCATCTTAATCGTCATTTTTGAGCCTAGACCATTTAAAGTCTAGATTTCCCATAGAAGAGAGAAAGACTCCGTCCAACTTTTCATCTTTCATATAGAGCATGGTATAATGAAAAATCGGAATGATCGGCATTGCCTCCATCAATATCTTCTCACATTTGGCTAGAACTTCAAGCCGTTTTTCTGGGTTTACAAGACGAAAAGATTCATTGAGAGTGTTGACATATTCTGGATCTTCCCAATGGGTGTTATTTGTGCTCTGTGATTTGTATTTGAACACCTCGAGAAAATTCACAGGATCATGAAAGTCTGCACCCCAGGAACAAAAAGCCAGATCAAAATTTTGCTTCGAGATCCGATCAAAATAGACTTTTCTCTCAATGGCTTCAAGGCCAATTCGAATACCAAATGCTTCAAACCATTGCTGTTGAATTGCCTGTGCAATCAAATGAGAACGCTCTGCATTGATGTAGGTGATTTTGATATTGGGAAAGTCCATTTCCAATTCTTCAAGAGCCTCTTTAAAGAGCCTTTTTGCCTCAAGAGCAGCACCGTCAGAAAAATATGGCTCTTCTTGCAGCTGCATAGAAGGGGGAACCAGCCGCTGCGCAGGAAGTTGTCCTCCTTGTGTCACATGCTCTACAATCATTTTTCGATTGATCGCAAGAGCAAGAGCCTTTCGCATTTTTGGATGATTCAGAGGAGCTACTTCGATATTTGTTCGAAGAAAAGCTGTCTCATCTCTTGGCTTTACATGGATCTTATCCCTCAAATGGGCGATGGAATCGACAGGAATTGTTGAAAGAGGAGAGCCTGTCCAGTCCAACTGCTTTTTTTCAAACAACTTTGCCTCTGTATCCCCATCTACCATCGTAAGGGTAAGTCCATCAATTTGGACTTGATCTGCATCCCAATAATTGGAGTTTTTACCCACGACAATCTGGTCATGATGCCGCCACTGTTTGAAAAGAAAAGGACCGTTTGACACATAAGTTTCTTGTTTTTCAGACCAATTAGGCTTTTTCTCATCGGTCTCTTGATGAATGGGGAAAAAATATGGAGTTGCTAGAAGCTCAAGCACATAAGGGACGGGGTATTCTAGCTCAAGAATCAAAGTCTTTTCATCTGGAGTAAGAATTCCAAGTTCAGCGGCGGGAAGAGTGCCTTCCTTTACTGGCTTACCATTTTTGATCAAATAGAGCTGAAAAGCATTGTCGCAAGAGAAATCGGGACTTAGCATCCTTTTCCACGCATAAGCAAAATCTTGCGCTCTAACCATGTCTCCATTTGTCCACAGGGCATCCCTCAGGGTGAAAGTATATGTCTTCAAGTCTTCAGAAATCTCCACACTCGAAGCAAGAGCAAGTTGAGGCTGGTCATTTGGACCAATTCGTGTCAGACCATCAAAAAACATTCCAACGAGAATTTGGGAGTTCGGATCTCGCGCATACCGAGGATCCAAACTATGTGGCTCAGCACCAAGATTGATCCTGATCATTTTGGCAGAGCCAGACTTTGATCCAGAAGATTGGCAGCCAAAAAAAATCAATAGAATGAATAAAAAAACAATTTTTCCTTTGCCCATTGCTCTCTCCTTAAGTAATCTCTTTGAGAATAGGGTAAAAGCAAGGATTTTGTCCATGTACTGCATAGCAATAAAACCCACTCCCATACTCAATACACCCGATTTCCTAAGAGTCTTTGGAAAAAAAACTCTTCCCCTTGATGAGCAGGGCCTCTTGCGGCCAGTGGAAATGATTGCTTTGGCTGGAACCAAGTTCCAGATTCTCAAACACCTACCCAATCAGATTTTGCAAGTGATCACTGATGATTACCCCCACGGCCCTCAATATATTGATGCGCGCTTTGTGATTCCTGCAAAAGCAACAACTGCTGAGAGGAAAAAAATCCTTCCCGATCTTGAAACAATTTGCTCTCGTCTCAAAAATTCCCTGGGACTCCCCTATATATGGGGAGGCAATTGGGGTAGGGGAATCCCAGAAATCCAAGCCCTTTACCAACCCAACATCCCTGCACATCTCAAAAAAATTTGGACTCTAGCTGGTTTCGACTGTTCCGGTCTTCTTTATGAAGTCACAAATGGCTGCACTCCACGCAACACTTCCGAACTCCTCCACTTTGGAGAAAAAGTACCATCTCTTCAGCATGTAAAGCCGCTTGACATTCTTGTTTGGCCTGGACACATGGTCATTCTCCTCACACCAACCCTCACAATTGAAAGCATTTGCGGCAAGGGAGTCATCACAACACCTCTTGCCACTCGTCTTTCACAACTTTCTTCAACCAATTTCATTTTCAGACGATTTTTCCCACTATAAACGTAATTAACAACAAATAAAAACGATAAATACAAACAAATTAATTG
>QIGB01000070.1 GCA_003228815.1 Chlamydiota bacterium
CCCAAGTTGCGCACCTTATGGTTTAAAAATGTTTTTTTTGCTAATTTTTTGTTAAATTGAGTTTTTGTAAGCCACTGGATGTTAATAGTTAAAATATTAAGTTTACGCAAAAATCACCGTTGTAGTGCCTGCTGAAGCTATTTAATTCTTTACTCTATTTGATTGGTCATTTATAATGGTCTGCATGTATTTTAGACTAAAGAAGACCAAGACAACCCCAGTCCTCCAACTTGTTGAATCCTACCGTGATAAAGAAGGAAAACCTAGGCAAAAAATTCTGCTATCTTTGGGTGACATTGATATCGCCCCATCCCTTTGGAAGACGCTTGCAGTAGAAGTGGAAAATCATTTGCTCGGAACACCATCTCTATTTGAGATGGATCCAAATGTTAGAAAATGGGTAGATCTTATAGTGAGAGAGCTCGAGCGTAGAGAGAGCTCTCCATCAGCCTATATCTCTATTGATCCAAAAAAAATTACTCACGAATGCTCCACAGAGCTTGGACCAGAACTCGTCGTACAAAAAGCTTGGGACACCCTTGGGTTGACTCCTATCCTTCACTCTTGTGGATTTAATCCCACTCAAATTGATCGAGCCTTTATTTCGATTGTAAACCGGCTTATTTCACCGGTAAGGACAACCTCTATTCCAGACCTTTTGAACAGAAAATTACAAATATCAAAAGACACCTTCTATCGCACTTCAGATGTTTTGCTCAAATATAAAGAGGAAATAGAAACAGCTCTTGCTACGAAGGAGCAAGAGCTGTTTTCGTTAAAAAGAACGATTTTACTCTACGACATGACAAACACCTTCTTCGAAGGGGAAAGTCTAAAGAATCCAAAATCAAGAAGAGGAGCTTCAAAGGAAAAACGCTTTGACGCTCCTCTTCTTGCATGTGGCATGGTTTTAGATGAAGAGGGTTTCCTCATTCGACACGAAGTTTTTCCAGGAAATACAGCCGATTGCACGACACTGGAAGGTATGTTGGACAAGCTCCACTCCAATATGGATAAACCACCAACGGTGATCATCGACAGTGGCTTTGCAACGAAGGCTAATCTTAAAATGCTCAAAGAAAAAAACTTCGACTACATCACAGTAGGAAAAAGACCTTCTCGCAAAAGCTACAATGAAGAGATCAAAAGCCTATCCTTCTCTACAATTACCGGACGTGACAACAAAGAGCCCGTTGAGATTGCTATGCAAGACATAGACGATGAGCGCATCGTATTTTGCAAATCACACAAACGAGGCCTAAAAGAAGAGGCGATCCTCAGCAGAGCTGAAGATCGCTTCCTTGCTGATCTGACCAAACTCAAAACAAGCCTTGAAGCCGGAAGACTCAAAAAGAAAGAGGTCGTAGAAAGAAAGATAGGTCGCTTGCAAGAAAGGCATCACCGAGTCAGCCGTTACTATGAACTCTCTCTTGCAGAAGGAACTCTTAATTACAAACGCCTAGAGGAAGAGTTTGAACTTGCCAAATCTTTTCACGGATACTACCATCTACGTTCCAGTCGAAAAGACCTTTCAGCTGAAGAGATTTGGAAAATTTACATTATGCTCACTCGTGTAGAAAGCGGGTTTAGAACTCTTAAAAGCACTTTGGGATTAAGGCCCATCTTCCACCAAAGAGAAGATCGCTCAGACGGTCATATTTTTATCACCGTCTTAGCCTACCACCTTCTAAGGTGGATAGAGCAGATGCTAAGCCTCTCTGATCAAAATATCAGCTGGCTTACTGCTCGTAGAATTCTACAGACCCATTGCTACACAACTATCGTTTGCCCTCTAGAAAACGGAAAAACTTACCGACAAAGAACGGCTGGTACCCCTGATAATCAACAAAAAAGCATCTACTCCGCTCTGAAGGTTGAGTGGGATAATCTACCTCGATATTCTAGCACTTACTAAAGATCCTAATGGACACGTTTTTGTAGTGCCTTTAGGAAGAGGTGTATTGATTGTTAGCAACTTAAGTCAAAAAAGTGCGCAACTTGGGCTAATCGCTTCTCTTGGGTCTTGAGGGATCCTCCTATTGATTAGTTCTACAATTTTTAGATCTTTGGCTACACCTGCTATACCAGACTCGGCCATAAACTTGGAATTTCGGCGGAGAGATTTTTCGTCTCAGTGCGGAGATCGCCGCAAACTTAGGGAAGTTTGAAAGATCGAGCAATGTGCTGAGGAGAAAAAGATGCCGATGGAAATTCCAGGTTTATGGCCGAGTCTGGTATATGATGCCAAGGTGGTCTATTCTCTTTGCGTTTACTTGCATTTTTTCTTCCTTCTGTTCCAATTTGGAAAGAAACAAGATAAATCAAAATTTCAATTTTGCAAACTGCTCAATGTGAGTGGTATATGCATCACACTCCTTTTCCAACATCTCTCTAATTCTTTAGTTGATTTGTGTGGGATTTTAGGGTATAACATGACCTTTAGATGAAACTACTACTAAAACTAGCAATCCGAAGCCGCAAGCATTTGTCTTTGCTTGTTGCGACCCTGCTCACTCTGCTTGCACTTACATTTGCTTCTCAATTGGAGATGTTTGCTCTTGGGATCATGTCCGATTCTGGAACTGATTTCTTTTCCCTTTTTTCTTCGGGAAAGTCCGAGAATCAATTTACCCAAAATTCTGTGAAATATGAGGATGTTCAGAAGCAGTGGGGAAAAATTGATACAGAAAATAAAGGAGAGATCACCAAGCAAGATACAGCCATTTATCTTTCCAAGAATAAAAAAACGAATCCCTTAAAGTGGCTATTGAACAAAGCTAGGCGAAAATTTGCGATTTCCAGCAATTTTATCGCCCTTGTTGGGATGCTCATTTGTGTTGCCGTTTTCAAAGCGGTGTGGCTTTTTGCGTCTCGTTATACGACGCAGCTCCTCGCCATCCGAGTGAGCCGGGATCTTAGGCAGTATTATTTTGAGCATATCCAGTCGCTTCCGATGAGTTTTTATCAGGAGTATAACATTGGAACTCTTTCTTCGCGTGTTGTGGGGGACGCTTCGCAAATTTCTCTTTCGATCAATTCTTGTTTGACCAACTACCTTCAATCGCCTTTCACCATTATTTCCTGTTTGTTTATGTGCTTCTATCTCTCTTGGAAGTTGTCACTCGTAATTTTCTTTGGGGTTCCACTGATTGTCATTCCCATTGTCTTTTTTGCTCGAAGAGTGAAAAGGGTCACCCGTCAATTGCAGCGCAACCAAGAACATTTTGCCTCCTTTTTGATCGACTTTTTATCTGGAATTCAGACGGTGAAAATTTTCTCGATGGAGCTCTTTTCTCTTGGGAAATACATAGAACAAAATGATCGGATGGCAGTCTTAGAAAGTAAGACGGCGAAGTATGGTTTACTTACAAGACCCATTTTGCATGCCGTCACTACTCTATGCCTTGCGATTGTTGTTCTATTTGGGCTCTATACTCTTGGAATGCCCCTTTCCCAGTTGATTGTCTTTTGCGGCCTTCTTCACCTTTCCTATGAACCTGTGAAAAAATTCGCTGAGGAAAATGCCAACATCCAGCGAGGTATTGTTGCCGCGGAGCGGATGTTTGAAGTGCTCGATATTCGGCCCCATATCGAAGATAAGGATGGCGCTTTAGTGCTTCAAGGCTTTAAAGACACCATTGAATTTGACAAAGTCTGGTTCCGCTATCATGGCGATTGGATTTTGAAGGATCTTAGCTTTACGATCCGCAAAGGGGAGACAATAGCTATTGTCGGAGCGACAGGAGCTGGAAAGTCTACAATCGTCCAACTACTGCCCCGCCTTTACGATGTTGAGAAGGGTGCAATCCGCATCGATGGGATTCCCCTTACAGAATATACCCAACAATCTCTTCGTGAAACGATCGCCTTTGTCTCACAAAAACCGTTTCTCTTCTGCGATACCGTGGCAGCAAATATTTCTTTTGGAAGAAATTTTTCACGGAGTGAAATTGAAGCTGCTGCAAAAAGGGCGCATGCTGATGAGTTTATTCAAGAGCTTTCAGAAAAGTACGATACGATGCTTGCAGAAGCCGGACAAAATCTTTCCGGTGGACAACAGCAGCGACTTGCAATCGCAAGAGCTCTTGTCAAAAATGCTCCTATCCTCATCCTCGACGAAGCTACTTCGGCTCTCGATGCTCTGAGTGAAAACCGAATTAAAAAAGCCATCTCCGAGCTCCATGGCGAGGTGACGCAAATCATCATTGCCCACCGTTTGGCAACGATTGAACATGCCGATCGAATCATCTACCTTGAGCATGGTGAAAAAATTGCCGAGGGGACAAGGGAAGAGCTTCTTGAAATCTGCCCACAATTCCGTTTGATGTGGGAAGTGATGTATCGGACTAAAATCTCAAAAACGACGGTGGGTTAGAGCACGCCAATCTTTTCGAAGCTTTCTTTTAATTCTTTATTTTGAGGCTTGTCAAAAGCGCCGCTATCCGCAAGCCAAGAGATGTAGTTTTTGGGTACTTCATTCAGAGGTTTTCCCTGATGTTTTCCAAAAGGCATCCGATCAAGATTTTTTGGTTGGGAGAGAAGCTTTAAGACCGTTTCAATCGATAGATCATCGATCATTCGCGAGAAAACCTCATAAAGCACCATCACGTCATCAAGGGCTCTATGGGCATTGTTAGAAGTGATGCCATACACTTCGCGCAAGTGTTGGAGGGCATGACGTGGAAGATCGCTGCGATAGCGTCGCGCCCACTTCAAACTATCGAGGTATTCCCACTCGGGAAGTGTAAGACTTGAGCGGGCAAACTCTGCTTCGATGAAAAATTTATCAAAGTTATCATTGTTGTGAGCGATCAAGACTGTATTTTCGGGGCAAAACTCTGCAAAGGCGAGACCCACTTCTTCAAAACCAAGTGCATTTCCTACCATTTCATCAGTGATGTTATGGATGGCAGTGGCTTGAGGAGGAATGGGAAAACCTGGATTGATGAACTCACAAAAAGTGCGCTCATCGATAGGATCATAAGCGGCAAGTTCGATGATCCGATCTTTTTCTGAGCTGATGCCCGTTGTCTCTGTGTCGTAGTAAATGGGTCTTTTCATAAATATGAATTGTATGATAAATTGCGCACGTTTTTGGTGCAATGATGATTTTGAGGCTTTTTTTTCTTATCCTTCCTGCTCTTATTTTTGGCCAAATGGCCGATTGTAATGTCTATTTTTCTCCAAAAGATCAGCTTGCTGATCGACTCATTGAATTCATCGACAAAGAAGAAAAAACAATTAAAGTGGCGATCTACTCCATGACACATGTAGGGATTGCAAAAGCTCTTGCAAGAGCAAATGAAAGGGGAGTGGCCATAGAAGTACTTGTCGATCCCTTTTCTGTGAAAATCCGTTCTTCGATTCATAAGGTGCTAGATGCAAAAATTCCTCTCTTTGTGTGGGACCAGGGAATTCGGATGGGAGCAAAAAAGCGAAAAGCGCTCATGCACGATAAGTTTTGTGTTTTTGGTGATCATACCGTTTGGACAGGGTCTTTTAATTTCACCAATGATGCCCACTTGAAACATCAAGAAAATGCTATCACGATTGAAAGCAGGGAAATTGCTGGAGAATATTTGACCCAGTTTTCCCATATGAAACTTTATGAGAGCCGCTCCTATCATGAATACATTGCCCTGCATCCAAGGCCCAGACCCAGACCCAAGAAAACTAAAAAAATCGGCAATTTGCCAAAGCATGCCCGCTAGTTTTCAGGGAGTGTTCAACTAACCGTGTAAACACAAAACAGTGAAGCCAACCCTAGAAGGCTTTGAATCAAGTGAAGAGATCAAAATCAAGGTTGAGCGAAGCTCACTTGCCGGATTACTTCTGTTAGGGTTTGATTCAAAGCCCTTGAGGGTCTGCGACCCGTCTTCGTGATAGATGGTCGATAGTATACAGAAGACCTTGCTACGCCAAACCACTTACATAACTTCTTCATGGAATTGGTGGCGGTACATTTGCACGTTGAGCTAACCGTTGCAAATTTTTGATTGACTAATTTCAAGTGAGATGAAAAAATCCCTTTTAATTTTTTTAGGAGATGCAACATGTCAGTAAGCACTATTATCCATGAAACTCCTTCTTTTTTCCCGGCAATCCCTTTGCTACAATCTAGAGAGCTTCATCAAGAAAATCATTTTGGTGGGCAAAAGTTCATTATGCTAGACATACGTGAATCTCTGATAAGAGCAAACACTTTTATTAACCATTTTGAAAGGCATCTCAACACTCCACAAGCAGGCACATCACCCTTACATGCACTTTTAGAATGGTCCTTCCATTTACCCGCCACAGAGGAAAATAAGCCTCTCTTTTCTGCTATCACCAATGCTTTCTTTAAGCAAAAGGGCTATTTCTCGAGGTTGTTTTTCAATGAGTCCTGGGAAGAATGGTTTGAAAATCGCACAGCACTCGGGAAAGTAGCATCCCAATTTAGGAATTGTATAGAGAGCCGTGCAGAGGTATGTAGTTTTACAAAAGTTATGAATCCGCAACTGATTCAAAAAGCCAATGAAGAATCTAACGCTCTTCTAAATGGGTTAGGTTCTCGTGAAGTGACGAGACTATCAAAAGGTTCTTGTTTTTTTGGATTGACCAGTGGGATAGCTGCATCATTTCTGCTTGAGAATCCCCTTCCCTTGTTGATGGGACTGAGTGCATGTTTTCCAAGAGCGTACGCACAACAAAAAGATGGAAATGAATTCCAAGCAAATTCTTATACAACTAATGCTCAGGACTACCCTTCAGTAGCAAGTTTGCCTAATGGCAATTTTGTTGTGACTTGGCAGAGCTTTCTCCAGGATGGCTCACTTGATGGGGTTTATGGTCAATTGTTCGATGGAACTGGCACGAAAATTGGAAATGAATTCCAAGCAAATTCTTATACAACTTTTCAACAGAATGCCCCTTCAGCAGCAAGTTTGCCTAATGGCAATTTTGTTGTGACTTGGACAAGCTCTGGCCAGGATGGCGGTAGCTATGGGGTTTATGGTCAATTGTTCGATGGTAATGTCACTAAAATTGGAAATGAATTCCAAGCAAATTCTTATACAGGTAGTTGGCAGAATGCCCCTTCAGTAGCAAGTTTGCCTAATGGCAATTTTGTTGTGACTTGGACAAGCTATGGCCAGGATGGCTCAGGGGATGGGGTTTATGGTCAATTGTTCGATGGAACTGGCTCGAAAATTGGAAATGAATTCCGAGCAAATTCTTATACAGCTAGTAGTCAGGCGTACCCTTCAGTAGCAAGTTTGCCTAATGGCAATTTTGTTGTGGCTTGGGCAAGCCTGGACCAGGATGGCTCAAACTATGGGGTTTATGGCCAATTGTTCGATGGCAATGGCACGAAAATTGGAAATGAATTCCAAGCAAATTCTTATACAGCTAATCGTCAGTGGGACCCTTCCGTAGCAAGTTTGCCTAATGGCAATTTTGTTGTGACTTGGGCAAGCCTGGACCAGGATGGCTCAGACTATGGGGTTTATGGTCAATTGTTCGATGGTAATGTCACGAAAATTGGAAATGAATTCCAAGCAAATTCTTATACAGCTAGTTGGCAGACTGACCCTTCAGTAGCAAGTTTGCCTAATGGCAATTTTGTTGTGACTTGGACAAGCTCTGGCCAGGATGGCTCAAGCTTTGGGGTTTATGGTCAATTGTTCGATGGAACTGGCACGAAAATTGGAAATGAATTCCAAGCAAATTCTTATACAACTAGGAATCAGCGGAGCCCTTCAGTAGCAAGTTTGCCTAATGGCAATTTTGTTGTGACTTGGGCAAGCGTGGACCAGGATGGCTCAGACTATGGGGTTTATGGTCAGATTTTTCATGATAATATTACATACCCACCAACCTCTTCAACTTCAAGCATGACTAGCTCATCCACTACAAGCACAACTCAAACAACGTCCTCCCTGACTCCTAGTACCAGCAGCAGTACAATGTCTTTTATTGGCCGAACAAGCACGTCTGTTGATCCTAGTAGTATTACCAGCAGCAGCACTACAGTGCCAAGCACAACTCAAACAACGTCCTCCCTGACTCCTAGTACCAGCAGCAGTACAATGTCTTCTTTTGGTCGAACAAGAACATCTGTTGATCCTAGTAGTATTACCAGCAGCAGCTCTACAGTACCAAGCACAACTAGACTAATGATCACTAGTAATAGTAGAGCAACACTCTCAGCTACATCTGATCCAAGTAATCGTTTCTCCTGGGTCTGGTTTCTGTTGGGGGGAGTTGGGGGCATTTCTTGTTTAGGACTAACGGGGTATTATCTCATCAAGTCTAGAAATAGGAAAAAAGATGTCGGTGAGAATGCTTTCGAACTCGGAGAAGGAAGGCAAACAGATAAATCGACAACAGAGCCGCTTTATGGACTAACACCAGATTTTGTGACAGAACTAGCAGGACAAGAGGAGCATTATCAGAGCACCCCGGATAGAGTGCATCCAGGTGTTATAGAGGAGCATTATCAGAGCACCCCGGATAGAGTGCATCCAGGT
>QIGB01000078.1 GCA_003228815.1 Chlamydiota bacterium
TGATACCAATGGCCTTGGAGGTGATGGCGGCGATGCTGGTTTCACCGGGGATGGCGGTAGCGGCGGACTTGGCGGCAAAGGAGCTGGTTTTGGAGGAGCGATCTTTATTCAAAAAGGAGATCTCACTATTAAGGGGTCGGCCAACTTTTCTGGAAACTCTGCTTCAGCTGGAGATTCTGGGATTGCCAATACAGATCCTGCTGCAGGCTTGGGCGCTTTAGGCAGAGACATCTTTATGATGTCAGGAAGTCAGTTGACCTTTGATATCACAAGTGATGTCCATCTACAACATTCCATCGAGGGAAATATTGGTGTAGGAGGAGGTAATCCCAATGACCCTAATACTGGTCTCGTAAAACAGGGTTCTCATCTTCTTTCATTAACAGGTGACAATACCTATTCAGGAACAACAACGGTAGAAGACGGAGAATTGCGGATCAACAGCTCAGTTATCACTCCTGTTTTTGTCGACCAACAGGGAACTTTAAGTGGAAACTTCACTCTCAAAGCGAATGGAGCAATCACGAATAGTGGGAATCTCACCAACAATGGGACAGTCAAACCCGGTGTGAATGGGGTTGGAACGATCATTATGGAAGGCGAATATAAACAGGGCGGTGGAGGAACTCTCGAGGTTGATATCACTCCAAATGGTACGATTCGCGATTTCATCACTGGTGCTACAAAAGCAGATCTCGATGGAAAGCTTGTAGTTATCGTAAATCCAGGAAATTACATCATAGGGACACAATACCTCATCATCGATGCGCCGACAAATGGAACGGAATTTAATTCAATCATTGAAATTGGTGATTTGGAAAATCTTATTAAAATTGTACCCACTTACAGCAGCGTCATCCTTACTGTTGAAACGACCCGTCTTTTTGAGGATCAAATCATCGATTCTGGTCCACCTGCTGACGTCGTCAAATGTATCAAGTCTACCGACATTGAGCCAAACTCAGACTTTGCATTGATGGTAGAGGCGTTAGGAACGCTCAGTAATAGTGAAGTCAATGCAGCTTTGACTTCTCTTTCTGGGGTTCGCTTTGGAGCACTTGAGTGGATCAACGCACGGAACAATAGTTATGTAGCCGATATTCTTTCTCAGCATCTCTTTGAGTTGTGCTGCAGTCCTCGCGATTGTTGTTCCTGCGATTGCAATGCTAGCGCTTGGGCCGCCGGTTTTGGCAACATCATGGACAATAAAAAGCGTCTTGACAACTTGCGCCGCTATAATGCCGATGCAGCAGGGGGCATTGTCGGGATGGATTATTGCTGCTCTCCTTGTTTTTACTTCGGCGGAGCTTTGGGATACACACATACCTATCTCCTCTGGAGAAACAACGGAGGAAGAGGCAATATCAATAGCTTTTACGGCGGCTTGTATGGCAGTTGGAACTGTGACTGTTTCAGTGTTGATCTCTCGGCACTTGGTGGGGCAAGTGACAATGATTTGAAACGCAAAATCGTTTTTGCAAATGTTGATCGGACTGCGCGAAGCGACTTTTGGAACTATTTTGCGACAGGCCATTTGGGTCTAACGTACAATTGGAATTGTGGCTGCAGTACTTTTGAGCCTTTTGCTCTGGCTGATTATCACTACTTCAATCATGAGAGCTTTAAAGAAAAAGGAGCAACGAGTCTCAATCTTCGAGTAAAATCTAAAGACCAACATATGCTCCGTGGAGAAGCGGGACTCAAGTGGTATTATGAAGTGGATTGTGACTGCTACTGCTATGCGCCTTATTTTGGAGCTTCATGGGTAGGAGAATTCCCTTTGCACAAGTCAAAACAGCCGGCAAGTTTTGTGGGCCAATCTTGTGTCATCGATGCGACTAGCTATGACTCCAATGTGCAACTTGGATCTCCAGAAGCAGGGATCAAATGGACACACTGCAATGGCGGATCCTTCCTTCTCGGGTATAAAGGGCTTTTCAATAAGAAAACCCATATCAATCAGATCGAAGGGCGCTTGGAGTGGATTTTCTGATTTTTTTGAAAAATCTGGCAAAATTTGTCAATGTTTGATTAGACTTCGAAATAGCTATGGTTAAAGTTAATGATCTTCTCACATCGCGCTTTGCGAAAGCATCGAAAAAACTTTCCAAAATGACTGATCTCGCTGAGATGAGTGCGAGTGGGAAACTTTCGAGCTTTTCTGGTGTCTTCCGCGTTACGCCTCTTACGGAGAATGAGGAAGAACACCTGCGCAATATTTTGAGTGAGTATTGCAAAGAACATCTCGACATCTCTTCCGATCTCAAATTTTTATCGGCGATCACTTCTGAAGTCAAAGCAATCAACAATCAAGCAGCTATTTTACATGGAGAACGGATCAAGCGTGCGCACGAATTGTTCAAAAAGTATCGGGATGGGGCTTTTAGCTCTTGGCTGATTAGCACCTATGGTAACAGGCAAACTCCTTATAACTTTTTGCAATACTATGAGCTCTATTCGAGCATGCCAAAATTTCTTCAAGATAAGGTCGACACGATGCCCCGGCAGGCAATCTATACACTTGCCACTCGCGATTGCCCAAAAGAAGAAAAAGAAGAAATCATCAAAAATTACCATGGTGAAAGTAAAAAAGAATTTCTTGCGATGATTCGTGAGCGCTTTCCTTTAGCGCAAAAAGACAAACGGGCGCCTAATGTCGCACAGCAAATCGTCAAAGATCTCTTACGCATCGAAAAAGAATTGTTCAATCCTCTTTTCAAGCCGTCTAGGGAACAAAAAATACGGATTCGCGAGGTGTTGCAATCGATTCAACACAAGCTGTAGATTCCTATTCCTCTCCTTTAGAAAGTCGTTATGCTAGCAAAGAAATGTGCAGCATTTTTTCTCCCCAAGCAAAATACACCACCTGGAGAAAGCTTTGGGTGGCTCTTGCCAAGGCTGAAAAAGAAATTGGTCTTCCGATCACAGAAAAGCAAATTGCCTCCATGGAAAAACATCTCGAAACCATCGATTACAAGAGGGTGGCCGAGATTGAAAAGACGACTCGACACGATGTGATGGCCCATCTCCATGCTTTTGCCGAGCAGTGCAAGGAGGCAAAAGGGATTCTTCATCTTGGGGCTACATCGGCCTATGTGACCGATAATACTGATCTCATTCAAATGCAAACGGGGCTCATGCTTTTGGTTGGAAGGAGCATCGAGCTATTGCGCATCATCGCAAGCCTTAGCGAGGAATATGCGGGTTTTCCAACCGTTGGCTATACCCACTTCCAGCCGGCACAACCGACAACCATCGGCAAGCGGATTTGTCTTTGGCTCCAAGATTTGTTGATCGATACCAATGACCTTCTCGCCCGTCTCGATGACCTTCATTTCTTGGGCCTTAAGGGAGCGACGGGAACCCAAGCTTCTTTTATGGTCCTTCTCGATCATGACAGCGCAAAAGTCGACAAACTCGACTCTCTTGTCGCCAAGGAAATGGGGTTTGAGAAATGCTTCTGTATCAGCGGTCAGACCTATACACGAAAACAAGATGTGCGCATTCTCGCTGCTCTTGAAGGACTAGCTTCAAGCAGTCACAAATGCGGAACAGATCTTCGTCTCCTCTCCCACTTAGGAGAGATGGGCGAAGGACGAGAAGAAAAACAAGTGGGCTCTTCTGCGATGCCCCATAAACAAAATCCCATCTACTCGGAACGGATTTGTAGTCTCGCTCGGTTTCTTCTTTCTTTGTGTCAGAATCCGAGTTATACCCACGCTACGCAGTGGCTCGAGCGGTCTTTAGATGATTCCGCGGGACGGCGAATCGTCATCCCCGAAGCTTTTTTGACAGCAGATGCGATTCTCTGTCTTCTCACCCATGTTTTTTCTCATCTGCAGATCCATACAGATAAGATTGAGAAGAATCTTGAGCAGCATCTTCCTGCACTTGCACTGGAAAATATTTTGATGCTCGCGGTAAAAAGGGGGAAAGATCGGCAAGAGGTTCACGAAAAGCTTCGCGAGGATCCCAATCACGTGAAAGAATTGGGGCTTTCCGAAGAAGAAATACAGTCATGCTCACGGATTGAAGTGGGTAGAGCAAAAGAGCAGGTTGAAATCTTTTTGAAAGATTCTGTTTTTCCTTTTCTCGCACAATACAAAGACCTCGCTATCCCGATCCTTAAGATCCATGTCTGAACAAAAACATCTCTTAGAACATCGGAAACGAAAGAAAAACTGGAAGAAGTGGGGCCCCTACTTAAGTGAACGGGCCTGGGGGACTGTTCGTGAAGATTATGGCAATGGCTCTCCCTGGGAGTCTTTTCCTTTCGATGAAGCACATAAGCGGGTCTTTCGTTGGGGTGAAGATGGTCTTGGAGGCATTTGTGATCGCTTCCAATACATCTGCTTTGCATTGGCTCTTTGGAATGGACAAGACCCCATCTTGAAAGAGCGCCTTTTTGGTTTGGGAAGTGAGGAAGGGAACCATGGCGAAGATGTCAAAGAACTCTATTACTATCTCGATGCCACACCCACTTCTAGCTACCTCAAAATGCTCTACAAGTATCCCCAAAGAGAATTTCCTTATGAAAACCTGCGTGAAGAAAGTCACAAACGGGGTCTTGAAAATGGGGAATATGAAATTCTCGATACAAGCATTTTTGCCGAAGGTCGCTACTTTGACGTTTTGATCGAGTACGCAAAAGAAGATGTCGATGACATCCTGTGTCGTATCACCATTACAAACCGAGGACCTGATCCTGCGCCCCTAACGGTTCTTCCGACCATTTGGTTTCGCAATACTTGGAAATGGGGCTATGCAAATGGGCCCACAGGCGATGATGGGCCAAAACCTCATCTTTTCCAAGAAAACGATGCGATTCAACTTGAGCATCCTGTTTTAGGCCAGTATCATTTTTCTGTTGATGCCCCTACCGAATTTCTTTTTTGTGACAATGATATGGAAGTTGCTTTTCCCAAAGAGGCCATAGGACGCCATGTCATCCATGGGGAAGATGTAAACCCAGAAAAAAGGGGAACAAAGGGAGCTGCTCTTTTTTCCTTCACTCTTGCTCCAGGCGAGCAAAAACAAATCTATTGTCGCCTCTCGAAAAAAAAGGAAGGGTTCAAAAAGGGCGCAAAGATCTTTGAAAAAAAGATCGCTGAGGCCGATCGCTTTTACAAAGAAATTCAACCGCCCAAACTCTCTGATGAACTGAAGAGCCTCCAAAGAAAAGCCTTTGCAGGGATGCTGTTTTCCAAACAGTTTTACTATCTCGATCAAATGCAATGGATGAACGGGGATCCGCATTTGCCTTCTCAGCACTCGGAAATGCGCAATACTGATTGGCAGCATTTAACCACTTTTGACGTTCTCTCCATGCCAGACAAATGGGAATATCCCTATTTCTGCGCTTGGGATAGCGCTTTTCATTGCCTGCCCATGGTCCTCATCGATCCCGACTTTGCCAAACGCCAACTCACTTTGATGACGAGGGAATGGTACATGCACCCCAATGGGCAATTTCCATCCTATGAATGGGCTTTTGGCGATGTCAATCCCCCTGTCCATGCGTGGGTACTTTGGAGAACTTATAAAATCGACGCGAAAAAAAATGGAAAACCCGACCGGGCTTTCCTCGAAGGGAATTTCCACAAGCTTTTGCTCAACTTCACCTGGTGGGTAAATAAAAAAGATGTGGAAGGGAACAATATCTTCCAAGGTGGCTTCCTCGGAATGGACAACATCAGTGTCTTTGACAGGAGTCGCCATTTGCCTACAGGTGGCCACATCGATCAATCTGATGGCTCTGCTTGGATGAGTTTTTACTGCATCTCCCTCATGAAAATTTCTTTGCACCTTGCAGAAGAAGAGGCGATTTACCAGGACATGGCGACAAAATTTTTCGAACATTTTTTGCGCATCGCAGCTGCCATGACCAATTGCGCCGGCTCGCAGCACTCTCTTTGGAATGAAGAAGATGGCTTTTTTTACGATCTTCTTCATCTACCCGGTGATGAAATTATCCCTCTAAAGGTTCGTTCGCTTGTTGGGCTTCTTCCTCTTCTTGCAGTGGAAACACTCAATCCTGACATGATTGAAAAAATGCCTGTTTTTCGACGGAGAATGGATTGGTTCATTAGGAAGCGTCCCGATGTGAGTTGCAATCTCGCCTGCATCTACGAAGGGGGAACCAAAGACCGCCGTCTCATGTCGATTGTCACAAAAGATCGGCTGATTCGGATCCTCAAATACATGCTCGATGAAGAAGAGTTTCTCTCTCCCTATGGGATCCGTTCCCTTTCTAAATGGCATGAGAAAAACCCTTTCGTCTTCAATGCAAATGGTCATCCTTACGAGGTAAAATACGTACCTGGCGAATCGAATAACAAGATGTTTGGAGGAAATTCAAATTGGAGAGGTCCTGTTTGGTTTCCGATCAACTATTTACTCATAGAAGCCGCTCCTAAAAATCTATACAAATCTATTCATTGCATAGAGACGCTAGCCAAGCAGTGTTGCTAACGATTCACGTGCTGGGATCTCACCAA
>QIGB01000079.1 GCA_003228815.1 Chlamydiota bacterium
CTAAAATCTCTGACGACGGACGAGGCAATTATGAAGATCGAGCTCTCTCAAGATCCTTTTATGCTTTTCCGCGATGAAACCGATAAGAAGCTTAAGCTGATTTATCGGCGCGAAGATGAGAATTATGGTATTATCCAAGCAGAAGGATAGTCTCTATGATCCTTTTCGGAAGATGTGGGTTGCTGCAACGCCGGAAGAGTTGGTCCGCCAAAAACTACTGCTTGTCATGACGAGGCAATTGGGTTTCCCAAAAAATTTACTTGCTGTAGAAAAGCAGCTTTCGGAATTGCCTCATTTGAAGGGGGTGGCAAGTTTGCCAAAACGTCGGGCGGATATTCTCTGTTTTGCTAAAGGGATTCATCCTGAATTTTCTCTTTTTCCTCTGCTTATCATCGAATGTAAGGAAGGGGCCGCCTCTGATGCTGCTGCTGAGCAAGCTCTTGGTTATAATCACTATGTCCAGGCGCCATTTGTTGCAATTGCAGGAGAGGAAAAGGTGGAACTTATCTATCCGCAAAAGCTCACTTTTTTACCCAAATTTTCAGAAATGATGGAGAGTGTGTGCAAACGGTAAGCCTTTCTTCTGCTGATGTTTTTTGTGTCTATGGTCTTCCCGATGAAGAATTTTCTTCCGAACTCGTTGAATGGTTAGAGGAAAATCCGCAGCGATATGTGGTCGTTCTTGAGGATGAAATGGGGGAGCGTCTCTTCAACGCTTTTCATCAGCGGATTCGAATCTGCTCTGTTGATAGTGAGGAATCGTTGAAGCAGATCGCATGGGAATTGGTCTTCTTGTCTTTTGACTATGCCACGCATGTTGGAAATGCATCGAAGGATGAGGAGAAGATGCAAGCGGTGTTTTCTAGATTTTCATTTTTCCAAGAGGGCATACATCTTATTGCTTCTGATTATCAAGAGCGGGGACTGGATCGTTTGCGCAATTTTTTGGGAAATAGTTCTCTCTTTTCTCAGGCTGTGGAAGGAGAGTCGCTTTTCGGGGCGTTTTCCAAGATCCCTGCCATTATTTGTGGGGCAGGACCTTCTCTAGAGCGGGAAATTCCCTATTTGCGGAATTTGAAGGACCGGGCTCTTCTCTTTGCCGGGGGAACGACTCTGAGTAGTTTGTCTTGCTTTTCTATGCGGCCCCATTTTGGAGGGGTGATTGACCCGCATCCTCCAAGTGATCGTTTCTTTTCTCATCTTGCCAATGAGGTCCCCATTTTTTTTCAATCGCGAGCTCATCCGGCTATGCTGAAGTCTATGCAAGGGCCTCTTCTCAAAATTGCGGGTAGTGGCAATGATTTTTTTGAGGCAGAAGCATTTGACGGAGGGTGGAATGTATCGACTTTTTTAACTGCCCTAGCCTGTCATCTCGGATGTAGTCCCATCATTTTGGTTGGTGTCGATCTGGCGCAGCAAAAAGAGAAAACCTATGCAGGAGATCTTGAGAGGTCAGAAGGGGGCGAATTGATTGCTGCGGGTGATGGCATGTATACGAGGCGGGATTGGCTTTTTGCAGCTGATTGGCTTTCTCAGTTTGCGAAAAGTCATCCAGAGGTGGATTGGGTTAATGCTTCTGATGGTCTTTCCATCCAAGGCATTGAAAAACGAAATCTACGCCAGCTTTCCTTTGAGAGGCAAGCAGATTTATTTGGTATGGTTCACAGTCGTATCCAAGGAGCGCAAAAAGGGATCTTTCCAAACTTCAGCGCGGAAAAACTACTTCATAGTTTTGCAAAGGTATCGAATCTATGCGGGGAGATCATGGCACTTTTGGAGCGGATTTTTCCACAGCCCCCAGAAAAAAATGGGGAATATGCTCTTTTGGAGCTCGAAATAGAAAAGGAAATGGCCTACGAGCATTTTATCCTTCCTATCTGGGATGTATGGAAACATGTTTTTGTACGGCAGATTCCAAAGGATATGCCGCAAGCATATGGCGTGGGGCTCAATCAATGGTTATTTATGAAGGGGATTTGTGATGACGCAAGAAAGATATGAGATCATCGGCGAGAAGTTTGAGATCATCGACGAGGAGTTGGGACTTAAGCTTTGTTCGGAGCTAGAATTTCTTGATAAGGATTATTTTCAAGGTGGGAATCTCCGCTATGAAACTTATCGAAAACAAGAGAAATTGCACGGGCCTTCTACTTACTATGGGAATGCAGAAGAGGTTCTCTCACAAACGTGGTATTTCGATGGAGTGAAAGTGGGAAAGGCATGGCGTTATTATCCCAATGGCCAGCTCTACAGCTTGGAGCGCTTTATTGATGGAAAGCCTCATCTTGCGCAAGAATATTTCTATCTTGATGGTTCTCCCAAAACGATTATCCATTTCGAAAATGGGGTTTATCACGGAGAGACAAAATTGTTTTGGCCCGATGGAACACTGAAGAGAGAATGTATTTTCCGAAAAGGACAAAAAGAAAGCGATCAATTCTATGATGAAAATGGAAATCTGGCAAAAGCGCTATCCTGATATTGGTTTTTTTCTCTCTTTTTTCCCGTATAAAAAGCGAAATCTCTCAAGAGATTCACTGCGCCTCGAGAAATGGCTTCAAGAGCAAAATCTTGCAGAGGTTGAGGTTCTCTATGTGATTGGACTGATTGGATTTGCTCTTCCAAAGATTTTGTTGAATTGGCTCGCAGAAAAAAAACAGAGGGCTCTCATCTTTGTGGAAGAAGATTTGGGCGCTTTTGCTGCTTTTCAAGGCGAAGAGATGCTGCAAAATCCCCAAATCCACTTTCACTACGCTCAAAAAGATTCCATTGACGCCCTTGCAGAAATGTTTCCCATCGATCGGTTGGCAATTTTTGAAGGAAAACCTTTTGATGCTGCTTTGTTAAAGCGCAAGGCCGCAACTATTTCTGCTCTCTATTCTGATGTGCTTTATAGTCATGCAATCGTTGAGAATGTTCTCACAAATTTCCAGCGTCTTTCAGGATGTTTTGATGCGCGTGGAAAATTTGAAAACATTCCAGCAGTAATTTGTGGGGCAGGCCCCTCTTTATCCAAAACCATTCCGGTTTTGAAAGAGGTCAGCGAAAAAGCCTTGATCTTTGCAGGGGGTTCAGCAATCACAGCATTGACAAGATTTGGTGTGCAACCCCACTTTGCGATGGCTCTTGATCCGAATGACGAGGAGTTCGACCGTTTAAGACAGTCCTGTTATTTTGAAGGGCCTTTTTTATTTGCGCCTCGACTTCATCGCGATGTCTTTTGCGCTGTGAATGGCCCCTTTGGTTATCTGAAGAGTGATACAGGTGGTTTGATTGAACAGTTTTTTGAGAAAGAGCTTGGGATTTCGGGAGAGGCAGTAGGGCCAGACTTAGGTCCAGAGGCTTTTTCCGTCACAACACTTATGGTGGCTCATGCCTTTGCCATGGGATGCAACCCCATTCTCTTTGCAGGAGTGGATCTTGCTTATACAGGGAATGCGAGATATGCGAAAGGCATAGAGGCCGAAGAAACGGGGGCAGATGATCCGCGCGCTTTGGAAGAGCGATTGCTCCGTGAAGATATCCACGGAAATGAGGTGGCAACTCTTCTAAAGTGGGTTATGGAAGCCGAATGTATCAGCGCATTTGCAAAAAAACAACCTCAGGTAAAATTCTTTAATTGCACGGATGGAGGAATCGGCTTTGCAGGGATGAAAAATGTCCCTTTGTCGGAGGCTCTTAGATCTATTCCCTCCCAAGATCTTAGGGGACGTATTCACCAATGGATTCAATCTTCTCCTCTACAATTTAAAGAAAAAAAACTTCCCGATCTTATTGCCCATTTGGAGGGATCCCTGAAGCGTTGTGAAACATTGTGTGCGGAAATCATCCAATTGCTCGAAAATGAAAGTCAAAGTGGAAAGTTGGCTTTATGCCAGAGTGATTTTGCTGACGAGAAAGCTTACAGTATTTTGCTAGAGGGAATTGATATTGCTCTTACTCAAATTTTATTTCGGTATTATCCTCATCTCGATCCCCAAGAGGGAAAAAGAGCCTCAGAAATTGCAAAATATCGAGAACTGAAAAGACAGATCGGGATGTTTAGCGACATTTTACAAAAACAGCGGATACCTTGCACAAATATTTCGTAAGGACGTAATCTTTAGTACTATGATAAAATTCTTATATGCTTTTTTGCTGTTTGCCATTTTGGCTGGATGTTCGGGTTTAGAGGATTCCGAAAAAAAGAAAATTCGAAAAATGAATGCTATTGGAGAGCATATCTATCGCTCTCATAATGAGTACATCTTTCCTATTGGAAAATCTGTTCGAAGAGAGAGAGAAAATTACCATTGGGAACATGCCTATGTGGGCAATTTTCATAGGATTACTGAAGATTGTTTCCGCTGTAGGGGGAGTCAACAGAACGCTTCCATCACGCAACATAGCAATGGACAGGAGACACATACTTTTGATTGTGGGGGAATGGATCAGCATAGTCTTCCATTCAAAGAAGGAAAAGAATTCATTTATTCTGCTCTCATCGATTTGCTCAACTATATTCAAGAAAAGACGCAAAAAAAGGTGATTGTCACGTGTGGACACCGCTGTCCCAAACACAACACCTATTCGGACACTTCCAAATTCAATAGGACTTCCAAACATATGATTGGGGCAGAAGTGGATTTTTATGTGAAGGGTTTGGAATGGAGCCCAGAAACGGTCGTTCAACTCATCAAAGACTATTACCGAGAGCAACCGAGGTTTCGGAGTAATGAGAATTTTACTCATTTTCATCGCTATGAAAAAGATACGAATGTCTCTACGCTCCCCTGGTATAACAAAGAAATCTTTGTCAAACTTTTCAAAAAAGATGAAGGCCGTGACTTTGATAATAATCACCGCTATCCCTTCATTTCGATCCAATTGAAATGGGATCGAGATCAAAAGGAACCGGTCACCTATAGCTGGTCACAAGCTTTCAATGGCTATTTGCGGTATTGATTCTAACCACTTAATGAGGTATTCTGTCTTCTTTTGCCGGTGTGGCGGAATGGTAGACGCGGCAGATTCAAAATCTGTTTTTAGCAATAGAGTGTTGGTTCGAGTCCAATCACCGGCAAGTTTTCAACAAATCCTTTCTTCTTTTGCTAGTGTGACGGAATTGGTAGACGCGGCAGATTCAAAATCTGTTTTTAGCAAACATACCCGTTATCAAAAATAGTGCTGCATTACTAAAGCATCTATAACGCCCAGGACGCCTGCAAAGTTTGTGCTAAGCAATTAAAAATTTAGTATAGTTCTCTTTCCAAAAAAAATGATTGGGAGGAGTTAGTCATGACATCAGAGACATTATTTGACAAAGTTGGGCAGATCACAGACCCGCGGAAAAAGCGCGGCGTGAGACACCCTTTTCACGCAATACTTAAGCTTGTGATCTTGGGCTATGTTTGCCGTTTGGTTTGGATTGAACATACGGCAGTATATGCAAAAAAGCATTGGGATAAAATCAAAGTCTCACTGGGATTCACGCGCGATTATTCTCCTGATGCGAGCACTATCCGGCGAGCTCTTGAAGGCATTGACCGAAGACAATTAGAAAAAGCATTTGAAGAATGGGTGTGTGAACAATTGGATGGTAAAGAATTTACAGGAGCAGTAGATGGCAAAGCATTGTGCAATGTAATGGGCCAAGGGAATGAACCAGCCCAACTGGTGAACGTTTTTATCCATGATCTCAAGATTGCTATTGCTCAATTTCCAACAGAAGAGAAGAAGGGGGAAGCAACGGTCCTGAGGACTGCGCTTAAGTCCTTGTTCAATCGATATCCTGGGCTTCGGATCTTAACAGGTGACGCCGCTTATGCGGGTCGAGACATGCGCCGAGCAATCATCGACTTAGGGCGCGATTATCTCGTTCAGATCAAGGACAATCAGCCAAGAATCAAAGAAGTTCTTGAGTTGCATTTTGACGAAGAAAGCCAAAAACGCCAACCAGATGCCAGCACCATAGAAAAAAAAAGATGTAGAGACTCAGCGCGAAATTTGGATTTGCGACGAGGAAGGAGCTGAATATGTACGAGATGATCTGGCTTTTCCAGGAGTAAAACAAGTCGCTAAAATCAGAAAGACTATATCGCAGCAAGGTAAGATTATTGCGACCGAGGATTGGTATGGACTCACTTCATGTAGTCGGGCAACTTTACCGCCCTCAGTGTTTTTAAAAACAGTACGAGGGCATTGGAGCGTGGAAAGTGCGCCGCAGGCGCACAAGAAGGAGGTTCATGAGAACTAAGAGCTTGTGGATAAGCTCTGTAGAAGATGAAGGAAGACCCTTCGGAGTC
>QIGB01000064.1 GCA_003228815.1 Chlamydiota bacterium
TAGATATTCCTGCAATATCTACAAGGGAAAATCATCGGGAGATGAATCGATTTTTCCCTCGAGGATTGTCAGGTTATTCCTTTACGGGCCCTAAGTACATTTTAATATTTTGAAAGAAAGATATTATTAGAGTTAAACAAAAAAACCAAGAAAAAAGACCCTTTCAAAGGGTCTTTAATAAAAAAAAGAGTTTAATTCACTGTCTCAGAATTTTTCGCGACTTAGAACCAAAACCTGGTGATATCGACATTATGCTTTCTTTTGCTTGATGTAGTCGATGACGTCGTTGATTGTCTTGAGCTTTTCAGCGTCTTCTTCGGAAATCTCAAAACCAAAACGCTCTTCGAAAGTCATGATGAGCTCAGTCAAATCGAGTGAATCGGCATTGAGGTCTTCGACAAATGACTTCTCTGGAGTCACATCCGCAGAGTCGACACCGAGTTGCTCCACGACAATGTCTATCACTTCTTTTTCAATCGACATAAGATTATCCTTTGTTTCCATATACCCTCATTTGGTTTTTTGCAACTGCTTATAAATTTGAGGAATTCCTTTTCGGCTGCGACCTTCGGATTCACAAACTTTGCTCGTCGTCCATAGCACTTCGACTATGAACTTCTCGCAAACTTCGCGACTCCTTGGTCTCGCTCTAAAATGATTCACCTCAAATTTATAAGCAGTTGCATTTGTTTAGTTACATCACCATTCCGCCATCTACTGTCAGAACTTGCCCCGTCATATAAGTGGACATGTCACTGGCCAAAAAGAGAGCTGCTTTTGCAACTTCCTCCGCATCCCCTATTCGTCCCATCGGGATCTTTTTGAGAATGCCCTCTTTCTGAACATCTGTCAGAGCATCGGTCATGCGCGTTGAGATAAATCCCGGCGCAATGCAATTCACACAAACCCCTCTAGTCGCAAGTTCTTGCGCCAAGGATTTTGTAAAGCCGATTACTCCCGACTTAGAAGCAGAATAATTCACTTGTCCAGCATTTCCTGTCAAGCCAACGACAGAAGAAATATTGATGATTTTTCCAGAGCGGGCCTTCATCATGGGACGAACAAGAGCTTGGCATGTGTTAAACACCGATTTGAGGTTGACATCCATCACCTCGTCCCAGTGCTCTTCTTTCATCTTCATCAAAAGGCCATCGCGCGTAATGCCTGCATTATTGACGAGAACATCAATGACGCCCCACTTTTCCAAAATATCTTGGATGGCAGCTTCAATTGCTTGTTTGTCAGAAACGTCTACAATCTCAGCAAGAAATTTTTGGTCATCACTTACTTTTTGGGTGGCAAGCTCGGAGGTGACTTGCTCAGCACGCTCTTTATTGGTTCCAAAAATCGCCACACTGGCCCCTTGACTTGCAAAGGTCAGAGCAATTTGCTTGCCAATACCAGCTGTCCCGCCTGTGATGAGAGCATGTTTTCCTTTAAGCAGTTGGTGCATAAACAACCCCCTCTAAATCTTCTACTTTTTCCACAGAAACTGTGGGTATTTGAACCCCAATCCGCTTGTTCATTCCAGCAAGCGTTTTTCCCGGTCCCATTTCGATGAACAATTCTACACCACTATCGACCATCGTTTCGACACATTTTTGCCAGCGGACAGGGCTTGTGACTTGCTTCGTCATGTTCTTTCGGATCTCTTCAAGAGCTTCAACCTTGTTTCCTGGGACATTCATCACAACATCTACATCGGACTTTCTCATGTTTGCCTGCTCAATGAGCGGGGAAAGACGCTTCTCTGCACTTTGCATCAAACCACTATGAAATGCCCCTGAAACATCAAGAGGAAGGACCCGACGTGCTCCCTTTTCTTTGAGGAGCTCGGTCGCTTGTTCTACCCCTTCTTTTGTTCCTGAAATCACAATCTGTCCTGGACAGTTGAGATTGGCAACCCAGACACCGGAAAGACCCTTTACGACTTCGTCAACAGCAGGAAGCTCCATGCCTAAAACAACGTGCATGATTCCCGGATAGGCAATACAGGCCTCTTCCATGAACTCTCCACGAGCTTTGACGAGTGGCAGAGCCTCTTCAAATGAGAGTTTTCCCGCAGCGACTAGAGCTGTATACTCTCCTAAACTAAGACCACCACAAATTGCGGGGTGCAGCTCGGGATTTTGCTCTTGCAAAACTTTTAAAATGGCAATGCTCGTAATGAAGATCGCGAGTTGGCTGTTCTTTGTGCGAGTCAATTCTTCCGCGGGGCCGTTGAAAATCAGTTCCGAGAAGGAAAAGCCTAAAATGGCATCGGCTTTAGCAAAAACCTGCTTAGCTGCAGGGAAATTTTCAAAGAAATCACGCCCCATACCAGGATATTGCGCCCCTTGCCCAGGAAAAATAAATGCCACACTCTTATTCATGAGTCAGTACCGTTGATCCCCAAGTTAATCCTGCACCAAAAGCAGTGAGGAGGATGTGTTCTCCAGAGGAAATCGATTTTTCCTCAAGTAATTCATCGAGGGCTATGCCGATAGAAGATGCAGAAGTATTGCCATATTTATCGATAGTGACAAAAACCCTCTCGTTAGAGATTTGAAAACGTTTGGCAATGGCTTCGATGATCCGATTATTAGCCTGGTGAGGAACAAGCCAGCTGATCTCCGATTCCGATAGGCCTGCTTTTTCAATACACTCCTTCGATGAGGCTTCCATCCGCCGCACAGCATGCTTAAAGGTCTCTCGTCCCTCCATCTTGATGCAATGCATCTTATTCTCCACCGTTTCTTTGGTTGTGGGATTGCGAGAACCGCCCGCAGGCATTTTCAAAATTTCGGTTTGCTTACCATCTGAACCAAGGACCACATCACGAATCGCAAGCCCCTTTCCCTCAGAAGAAACGACACAGGCCGAGGCTCCATCGCCAAATAAGACACAAGTGCTCCGATCTTCATAATCGACAATCGAAGAGAGTTTTTCCGCGGCTACCAGGAGAATCGTGCGATAATTTCCAGATTCAATGAACGCTTTAGCCACTGAAAGACCATATATATAGCCGGTGCACGCCGCTTGGATATCCAAGGCAGCTGACTCAATTCCAAGAGCCGCTTGAATGATACAAGCCGTACTCGGGAAGAGATAATCCGGTGTCAGCGTTGCTACGAGGATGAGATCAATCTCCTTCGGATCGATTTTTGCCTTTTTGATTGCATTTTTTGCTGCTTGAATGCCCATGTCAGAAGTGAATTCTTCCGGACCTGCAATGCGCCGCTCGCGCATACCGGTACGGGAGACAATCCACTCATCGGTCGTATCAACGATTTTTTCTAGATCAGCATTCGTAAGCACCTTTTCAGGGAGATAGGAACCTGTTCCAATGATCTTTGCTTTTTTCATAAACCCAAAAAAAATTTATAAGATACCCCTTATTATATGGGAATAGGCCATAAAGTTGAAGCAAAACCTAAGGGATGTCATACTGCGCCCATATGATCCAATATCCAAGTGAACTTTTAATTTTAATTGCATATTTGAAAAAACTTCCTGGTGTGGGACGAAAAACAGCTGAACGGTTTGCCTTTTACCTGCTCGATTGGTCCGATGAGGACCTAAAAAAATTTTCGCATCAATTGGGCTGTCTCAAAGAAAAAATTACCCCCTGCGACACCTGCGGGTGCTTAAAAGATGCTGATTCCTGTAGTTTCTGCACTTCAAAAATCCGCGATCCCTCTACCCTCTGTCTCGTCTCCTCCCCACGTGATGTCTATGCCATCGAAGAAACCCATGCCTTCAAAGGGCACTACCACGTCATTGGAGGCCTCCTCTCCCCCCTAGAGGGCCGCTCGATCGAACAACTCACCCTCGACAAGTTAGAAAAGCGGCTTTCTGAGCACACCATTGAAGAGGCCATTATCGCTTTCGATTCCACCTTAGAAGGAGATGCAACGGCACTT
The DNA here is from genome assembly GCA_003228815.1 of Chlamydiota bacterium. Taxonomy (GTDB): domain Bacteria; phylum Chlamydiota; class Chlamydiia; order Chlamydiales; family Rhabdochlamydiaceae; genus Sacchariniichlamydia. The sequence continues at coordinate 3,903 of QIGB01000064.1, forward strand.
TTTTTGAAACAAAAACTCGAAAAGCTTGGAGTCAAAACCACACGCCTCGCCTTCGGTCTTCCGATGGGAAGTTCTCTCGATTTTGTCGATTACGGAACACTTGAAAAAGCCTTTACCGGCAGACACACATTTTGAACTGTTGCGAGCCATTCTCGGCAACTTCTCATAAAGTTGAGGTAAATTCCAATTTTTCAATACCAAGCAAAGAGCTTCCCATAGAGAGCAATGGTCTTCAAAAAAAGATTTCGCCTCAACTTTATGAGAAGTTGCCATTCTCGCTGTAATTATTTCCCTATAGAAAATGTCTCATCGAAAAATGCATTTACCGCACTTTCTCTCTTGGAGCATCTATTGATCAAGTGAACCCCAAAGAGCAAAAAATGCCCTGACTGGCTTTATGTTTATTGTCCCCAAATGGGGATTTTATTCGATATGCGACGTTTTCTAACGTCTTTTTCCGTCCCAAACTTGCTAAAAAGCCCGTTTTGGGACAAAATTGTGATTATTGCTAAATTAGATGTGAGGTTGTGTGCCAAGAGATATTCCATTTATTGGGCGTCAACGAGAGTTGGGCAAACTAAGACAAATTATAGAAAAGCGCGTCGCCAGCCTAATCGTCTTAAAAGGACGCCGACGAATCGGAAAAACTCGGCTGGCAGAAGAATTCGGCAAAGAATTTCGAACACTTTTATTTACAGGTCTTCCGCCGACAGAAGGAACGACGGCTCAAATGCAGCGGGATAATTTCGCCAACCAATTTGCTAGACAATTGCTAGTTCCTATGCCTCGATCAAATGATTGGAATGATCTTTTCTGGGCTTTAGCTCATTATGTAAGAAAGGGAAAGGTATTAATCGTACTAGATGAGATTTCATGGTTAGGCATGAATGATCCAACATTCCTTGGCAAACTCAAAGCGGCGTGGGATATTGATTTTAAAAAAAATCCTGAATTAATTCTCATGTTAACCGGTTCGATATCGAGTTGGATAGAGAAAAATATTCTGAGCAGCACAGGATTTGTTGGTCGCATTTCTCTTGATATGACATTGGAAGAACTGCCTCTATACAGCTGTGATGAATTTTGGGGAGCTGAAAGCGAACGAATTAGTTCTTATGAAAAATTTAAATTACTAGCTGTAACCGGAGGAGTTCCTCGTTATCTAGAAGAAATTATTCCTGACATTTCCTCAGAAGAAAATATCAGGCGTCTTTGCTTCCAAAGTGGGGGACTTCTCGTACATGAATATCAGCGGATTTTTTCAGATCTTTTTCACAAACGGGGTCAGATTTATGATAAAATCGTTTCTCGATTGGCCGATGGAGCTTGTGAGCAAGAGGAAATTCGTCAAGTATTAGGAATGGAACGGGGAGGACGGCTTTCAGAATATCTATATGAATTAGAAACTGCTGGACTTATAAGCCAAGACCGAATTTGGCATATAAAGACCGGGAAAATTGCTAAGCCTCGTAAATATCGATTAAAAGACAATTATCTTCGTTTCTACCTCAAGTACATTGCTCCAAATTTATCTCGGATAGATCAAGATCGATATAAGATCAACCCCGCTCAATGGCCTATAATTTTCGGCCTTCAGTTTGAAAATTTAGTGCTTAGCAACAGAAAACAGATCTTAGAATTGCTCTATATTGATTCACATGATGTAATATGGGATAATCCTTATTTTCAGGAATCAACAACAAAAAAAGCTGGTTGTCAGATTGATTATCTAATTCAAACCAGGGATCGGACACTATATCTTTGTGAAATCAAATTTTCTCAAAACCCTGTATCTGCCAAGGTGATCGAGCAAGTGGAAAGAAAAATAAAAGCGTTACCTTTGCCTAGAGGCTTTTCCGTTCGACCAATATTGATTCACGTCAACGGAGTGAATGATCAAGTTCAGGCTAATGAATTTTTCTCTCGAACTCTAGATTTTGGTCAACTACTCGTTCCCTTTACTGATAAATAAGCGGTGTATTAGGGCCCGTAGAGAAATAACCTGACAATCCTCGAGGGAAAAATCGATTCATCTCCCGATGATTTTCCTTTGTAGATATTGCAGGAATATCTACTGCGGAAAA
>QIGB01000031.1 GCA_003228815.1 Chlamydiota bacterium
ACCGAAAATGAAAGAATGGGCGGAAGCTATAGTGAAAAGGATGCTTCAGGCGGCATGACTTAAGTTGCCAAAAGGTACAAAGTCGAGACTATACAATAGTATTAATTGTCAAAAATTCAAATGATTGGTAATACCAATACCAAGAAATAAATTCACAAAAGCACAAGAGATTTTTGAGACAAAAAAGCATTTGGAAATCGCAGCTAACTTTTGTAAGTTATCAAGATAGAAAATGCATTTTTGGCCAAAAAGATCCGTAGATTTTGTGAATTTATTTCTTGGTATTGGTATAAAAAGAGTTTATGGTTCTATGGTGGTTCCTTATCCTCTTGGGAATTTTTTTACTCTACTTGGGAGCTGAACTCTTGGTTCGCTCTGCGATTCAAATTGCCCATTATTTTAAGATTCCTCGGCTTGTCATCGGTCTGACCATTGTCGCTTTTGCTACCTCTGCCCCCGAAGCTTTGGTCGGCATTTTCGGCCAGCTTAAAGGAGAGACGGGCGATATTGCTTTGGGGAATGTGATCGGCTCCAATATTGCGAATATTGGCATGGTCCTCGGAATTTATCTCATGCTCCGCCCTTGCGATGTTTCTCATTCGATGAAATGGCAAAAAATGCCCATTCTACTTTTGATTTATTTGCTCTTATTTTTTGTGATGGTTGGAGGCAAAATCAGTCGCGTTGAGGGGGTTTATCTCCTGCTTGTTTTGATCTTTTACAATCTTTACCAATATTTCTTTCCTCCCAAAAAAGTAGAACTCGAAGAAGAAATCAAAGTTCATGAAGAGGAAAAAAGACCTCCTGTTCGCATCACCCTACAAATCTTTGCCGCCATTGGCAGTATGGCTTTGCTCATTTTGGGAACGCAATCACTTCTCGATGGGGCTTTGAAGGTCGCCAAGCATTTTCAGATTTCAGAGAGGATCGTCACCATTTCGATTATTGCTTTTGGCACTTCTCTTCCAGAGCTGGCCACTGCGCTGGTGTCTGCATTTCGCAAAGAACAAGAGATCCTTGTTGGGACTATTGTGGGAAGCAATATTTTCAATCCGTTATTGGTCATCCCTTTTGCATCGATGGTCGGCCCAATCTATTTTTCACCAAAAATGCTGATTCTCGATTTTCCTATGATGGTTGCCTTTACCGTTTTATTGTGGATTTTAATGGTACTGGGAAAGAACCGTCTTTCGCGCATTGACGGCTCTATTTTGCTCTTTTCCTATGCCTCTTATGTGACGTTTCTGTTTTATTCCTAACATCAATTTTTTTGTGGACGAAAAGATCGCGACTACTATATATAGTGGTTACAGATAGACAAAACTACTAGATCTAGTAGAGGCGCCTTTAAACCTCAAGTCTTTAGGAGAGCGTAATATGACCCAAAAATCCTCATCCTCATCGGTTACAATTGATTCAAGCAGCGAACTCAATCACTTCACTATTGTGAAGCGAAATGGCAACCTTGTCCCCTTTCGAATGAAGCGGATTTATCACGCCATTGAAGCGGCTTTTCGGGATACAAAACAACTGCCAAAAAACGACCCTCTTCCCGAAGACATCATCCAAACAATCGAAACCACAACAGATGCGATTCTCCAAAAATTGGAAGAGTTTGCCAAAGCGGGCATTTGCCTCACTGTTGAGGGAATTCAAGATGTTGTCGAGGTCACCCTCATGGATCAAGGGCATCATGATGTGGCACGTGATTACATCATTTACCGCGATCAGCACAAGCAACTGCGCGAAGATTCTCCGCAAAATCTCAAAGTGATGCGCAAAGACGGTTCTAAGGCTCGCTTCAATCCAATGAAAATCGCGTCAACTTTAGAAGAGGCTTTTCGAAAAAAATATCTTGTGGAAGGGCCTTCGACCCAAGAAGTGATCGATGCGGTGAATCTCGTCACCCATAAGGTGGTTGTCAGAGTTTCTCACCTCTTTAAGGAAGGAATCGAATTGACGACACCACTCATCCAAGATGAAGTGGAAAACCAGCTGATGCGCGAGGGTTTCTACAATGTGGCCAAGGAAATCATTTTGCAGCAGGCTGGGGTTGCAACTGAGGAAGAAGAACTTCCTAAAGAAGAAGAGATCGACCCAAATGCCCGCAAATTCACCGTTCTCACAGAGTCGGGTGAAAGCAAAATCATCACCGACAAACAATTACGCAAACGAATTGTGCATGCTTGTCGCGATTATGAAAGGGAGGTTTCTGCAAAGGAATTGCTCGATCTCTGCCTCTTAAATTTCTACGAGGGAATCAAAGAAAAAGAGGTGGATCAAGCTTTGATCATGGCAACGCGTGCCCAGGTCGAAAAAGATCCGGCTTATTCCAAAGTGGCCTCTCGACTCCTTCTCGATGTCCTCTATCGGGAGATCATGGAAATCCCTGCATCGGATTCTAAGTTAAAAAATCGACACAAGGAATACTTCAAATCGTATATCAAACATGGAATTTCTATTGAGCGGCTCTCTAAAGAACTCGAAACGTTCGATCTTGAGAAACTCGCAGCCGCAATGGATTTAGAACGAGATGACCAATTTTACCTGCTTGGGCTGCAAACACTCTATGATCGGTATTTCATTCATGAAAATGACCGCCGCCTGGAAACTCCTCAAATCTTTTGGATGCGTGTCGCCATGGGTCTTTCGATCAATGAAGGCGAGGAGAAAAACGAGCGGGCACTTGAGTTTTACAATATCCTCTCTCAATTTCTCTATACTTCTGCCACCCCTACCCTATTCAATTCTGGGACGTGCACCGCCCAGCTTAGTTCCTGCTATCTCTCCACGGTGATGGATGATCTTCAGCACATTTTTAAAACCATTTCGGATGATGCAAAGCTCTCAAAATGGGCTGGAGGCCTTGGCAATGATTGGACAAATGTCCGCGCCACGGGTGCCCGCATCAAAGGAACCAATGGTCGCTCACAAGGGGTGATCCCCTTTCTTAAAGTTGCCAATGACACAGCTGTTGCCGTCAACCAAGGGGGCAAACGCAAAGGTGCCCTCTGCTGTTATCTCGAGACGTGGCACCTCGATTTAGAAGATTTTCTTGAGCTCCGCAAAAACACGGGTGATGAAAGAAGACGAACCCACGACATGCACACAGCCAACTGGATCCCCGACCTCTTCATCAAACGGGTCAATGAAAATGGAACATGGACCCTCTTCAGTCCAAGTGATGTCCCCGACTTGCACGATCTCTATGGAAAAGCTTTTGAGAAACGCTATGACGAATATGAGAAAATGGCCGATGAAGGAAAGATCACCCTTTTCAAGCGCGTAGAAGCATTACCTTTATGGCGCAAAATGCTGAGCATGCTTTTTGAAACGGGCCATCCTTGGATCACGTTCAAAGACCCCTCCAATATCCGTTCCACACAAGATCACTTGGGGGTTGTCCACAGCTCCAACCTCTGCACAGAAATTTTGCTCAATACATCAAAAGATGAAACCGCAGTGTGCAACCTTGGGTCGATTAACATGGCGGCACATACGACCAAAGAAGGACTCAATAAATCGAAATTGGAAAAGACAATCCAAACGGCTATCCGCATGCTCGACAATGTGATTGACATCAACTTTTATCCGATCGAGGAAGCCCGCAATGCCAACTTCCGCCACCGCCCCATTGGGCTGGGAATGATGGGCTTTCAGGATGCCCTCTATATCCAAAATATCAGCTACTCGAGCCATGAAGCTGTCCAATTTGCCGATGAAAGTATGGAGTTCATTTCCTATCATGCTATTTTAGCCTCTACTACACTCGCAAAGGAAAGAGGCTGCTATGAATCCTTCAAGGGCTCAAAATGGGACAGAGGCCTTCTCCCCATTGACACCATTTCTCTTCTCGCAAAAGAGCGAGGACAGGAGGTAGAAATGGATACGAGCACCAAAATGGATTGGACGCCCGTTCGCGAGGCGATCAAAAAACATGGGATGCGCAACAGCAACACCATGGCCATCGCTCCCACGGCAACGATTGCAAATATTACAGGGGTGACCCAGTCGATTGAGCCGACTTATCGCCATCTCTTTGTTAAATCCAATCTCTCTGGGGAATTCACCCTGCCCAACTTCTTTCTCGTTAAAAAATTGAAAGAAATGAAGTTATGGGATGAGCAGATGATCGACGATTTGAAATACTTTGACGGGATGATCGCCGAAATTGAAAGGATCCCAGAGGAAGTAAAACAAACCTTCCCCACCGCTTTTGAAATTGATCCCGAATGGATCATCGAATGTGCTAGCCGAAGACAAAAATGGATCGATATGGGCCAATCACTCAATCTCTATTTAGCAGAACCAAACGGGAAGAAAATTCATCAGATGTTTATGCTATCCTGGAATAAAGGACTCAAGACTAACTACTATTTGCGCACTTTGGCTGCCACGCAAATTGAAAAATCGACAACAGACATCAATAAGCGGGGTCTGCAGCCACGTTGGATGAAAAACAAATCGGCTTCGAGCGCAATCGAAGTTGAGCGTGAGGAAAAAGACAAACCCTCTGTATGTAATTTAGAAGAAGGCTGCGAGAGTTGCCAATAGAGTCTAATAGGAGAGAATTATGCTAAAAGAAAAACTGGACACCAGCCAGCGCGTCAATGCAAATAACAAACGACTGATCAACTGCAACGCGGTCGATGTCAACCAGCTCATGCCACTCAAATATCACTGGGCTTGGGAGCACTATTTGAATGGGTGTGCCAATCACTGGATGCCCACCGAAGTGCCCATGTCAAAAGATATTGAGCTTTGGAAATCCAATCAGCTCAGCGATGATGAGCGATTCGTCATCATGCGCAACCTCGGTTTTTTCAGCACCGCCGAAAGCCTTGTCGGCAATAACATTGTCCTCGCTATCTTCAAGCATGTAACCAATCCTGAAGCCCGTCAATATTTGCTCCGCCAGGCTTTTGAAGAAGCGATCCATACCCATACTTTCCACTACATCGTCGAATCCCTCGCCCTTGATGAAGGAGAGGTATTCAACATGTACAATGAGATCAACTCGATCCATGCCAAAGATGCCTTTGAGATGGAAATGACAGCAGATATCATGAAAGATGGATTCCAGACTGACACCCCTGAAAACATCCAAAAGTTCCTCGAAAATCTGATCGGATATTACATCATCATGGAGGGAATTTTCTTTTACAGCGGTTTTGTGATGATTCTCTCCTTCCACCGACAAAACAAGATGACCGGCATTGGAGAACAATTTCAGTATATTTTGCGCGATGAGACAATCCATCTCAACTTTGGCATCGACTTAATCAATGGGATCAAAGAAGAAAATCCAAGCGTCTGGACCCCAGAGTTCAAAAAACACATCATCGACTTGATTCATCAGTCTGTCGAACTCGAAGTCCAATATGCTGAAGATTGCCTCCCTCGAGGCATTTTAGGCCTCACAGCGCCCATGTTCCGCGAGTATGTGCAATACATTGCCAATCGCCGTCTCGAACGCATTGGCCTCCCCATCCAATTCAAAGGGGCACGCAATCCCTTCCCCTGGATGAGCGAGACGATCGATCTTGGTAAAGAGAAGAATTTCTTCGAAACGAGAGTGACCGAGTATCAGTCCTCCTCCAATTTGACTTGGTAGATTTGGACTTAGAGTATTTTCACCTAATTTATTGATATTGAGCCACTTAATTCTGAGCTCTATAAGCAACTTTTCTGTTGTGGAATTTTTTCTTTGAATTTGCT
>QIGB01000026.1 GCA_003228815.1 Chlamydiota bacterium
GTAAATGTTCACCACCCCCATTTCCTCTATGAAAAATGGGATGCCCGATGGAACCTGGCAATCGGTTTTTCAATCACATTTCCATAGGGGAAACTTCTTTTTCTGAGGTGACCTCAAACAATAAATTTTTCCATCTCTCCATAGGGGAAATGGGGGTGGTGAACATTTACTACAGAACGAACAAGTTGTTCTAGAGATTTTTCATTATAATCGATAGGAGAGTTATTCATAGCAAGAAACATCAATGCAGATACCAATGCAACTCTTTTATTTCCATCTATAAATGGATGATTCTGGCAAATATGAAAAAGATAAGCTGCAGCCTTGTCATATAGGGATTTATGGAGATATTTGCCATCGAACATACTAAGTTGTTGCGCGATTGCTGAGAGAAGAAGATTCTGGTCACGAAGACCCGTTTTTCCTCCATATCGACTGATCTGATCCTCATGGATCTCTAACACATCTTCTAATGTAAGAAAATAAAGTTGTATGGTTTTTACTCAGCAAGACGTTTCAGAGTACGACCATATTTCTTATTAATCTTCCGCATAGAAGTAGAAAACCGTTGCTTTTCCGCTTTACCCTTGAGAGGGGTAACGATGATAGATGAACCGTCTGGAGTAGAAATCTGAAGTAAAGTTTCATCATCGATTCCTAAAAGTTCGAGGATAGCGCGCTCAATAATAAGAGCATAACTATTTCCGTGTTTGGTCAGTTTTTTGGTAATTGGCATGAAAATCTCCCTGCTTGTATATACCGATGTAAATACATTACATCAACATTGGGAATTACTTGTCAGGTTTACCTAACCAATTAATTCTCAATAAGAAACAATATTTTTGACACTTACACAACGAGAAGTGCGGGATTTTCCAAGAACATTTGAAGGGTACCTAGGAAGCGTGCAGCATCCGCTCCATCAATCACTCTGTGATCAGAAGAGAGGGTAAATGACATCGTTTTGCCGGGGACGACTTTTCCATTCTTGACAACGGCTTTTTCTTGGATCCCACCGATAGCGAGAATCGCTGCTTGGGGAGGATTGATGACGGCGATGAAGTCGCGCACACCAAACATACCAAGGTTGGAAATCGTAAAAGATCCCCCTGTAAACTCTTCAGGGGCTAGTTTTCCATCGCGTGCTTTTTTGGCAAGAGCGCGTACCTCTGTGGAAATCTCGCCGAGATTTTTGTAGTCGGCATGACGTATGATGGGGGTAATGAGTCCATCGGGGATACTGACAGCAACTGCAACATCGATCGTTTTATAACGAATGAGGGTAGAATTCACGGTATTGAATCCACTGTTGATCTCGGGATGCTTTTTCAGAGAAAGGGCTGCAGCACGCATAATGAAATCATTGAAGGTCACACGAAGACCGCCCTCTTTGAATTGGTTGTGCAGGGCCACCATTGGTTCTGCATCGATCTCTTGGGTCACATAGAAATGGGGGATGAAGGTTTTGGACTCTTGAAGGCGCCGGCCAATCACTTTGCGGATTTGAGTGAGGGGCTCTTCTTCAAAGGTTCCTGGGGCACGGGAGGGGCGCATCCCTCGGCTGAAACTGACAACGCCGCCTTGAGGGATCGCTTCGAGATCACGACTCATGATCCGACCCTTTGGCCCAGTACCTTTGATGGTAGCAAGGTTGATTCCCTTTTCTCTCGCAGTTTTTCGGGCAAGTGGAGATGCGGGAATCCGTCCCTGGATGGGTTTTGTAGGCTCTTCAAAAGCATAGCTTTCAAGGGGTGGGGATGGAGTGAATGCGGGTTGTTGCATAGCGCCCGTAGGAGCAGGAGCTGCTTTTGGGGCTTCTTCTTCTTTTTTCTCTTCCTCAGGAGCTTCTTCTTCAGGAGTTGGAGCCGTGGGGGCTTCTCCTTCAGGCTCGTACCCTTCGATGCTCTCATCTGCTGTCTCAGTGAAAACCGCAATGGGCTCATTGACGCGAGCCACTCCCCCTTCTGGAATGAGGATTTTGCGGATGTATCCTTCATCAAGGGCATTGTGCTCGACGGTGGCTTTATCGGTGGCAACTTCCATGAGGACATCAGCAGCATTGACTTTATCGCCTTCTTTGACGCGCCATTTGGAAATGGTCCCCTCATCCATCGTGGGAGAAAGTTTGGGCATGGTCAGTGTAAAGGGCATCTTATCTCTCCATTACGGCAATGTTTTTTTGATGGCATCGATGATTCGCATCTTAGTCGGCATGGACTCTTTTTCCAACACTTTGGAATAGGGCAATGGGGTCTCTCTTTGGCATACCCGCTCGATTGGAGCATCGAGAAAATCAAAACAATGTTGTTGGATCAAAAAACCTACCTCAGCACAGATCCCACTAAAAACATGTCCTTCTTCCACAAGGACACAGCGATTGGTTTTGCGAACGGAATCGGCAATGGTGGGAAGATCCAGGGGCTTGATGGTTCGCAAATCGATGATCTCTACTTCTATCCCTTTTTTTGCAAGTTCATCGGCGGCCTCTTTGCAGATATCGACCATCCGGCTGTGTGCAATGAGTGAAACGTGTTTTCCTTCTTGGACAATGCGGGCTTTTCCAAGGGGAATTAGGTATTCCTCTTCGGGAATTTCCATTTTCTTCACATAAGAAAGTTCGCTTTCTAAAAAGAGGACGGGATTGTTATTGCGAATGGCCGATTTGAGAAGGCCTTTGGCATCATAAGCATTGCTGGGGGCCAGGATGATTAATCCGGGAAAGTTACCATAGAGGGCTTCTACACAATGGGAATGTTGGGAAGAAACCTGGGCGGCAGCCCCATTGGGCCCGCGAAAAACGATCGGCACGGAAAAGCGACTGCCTGACATGTAATGCATTTTGATCGCATTCGAGATGATCTGGTCGCAACCAACAAAGGAAAAATTAAAACTCATGAATTCCACAACAGGCCGAAGTCCGCACATCGCAGCACCGACAGCGAGTCCTGCAAAGCCAAGTTCAGAGATGGGGGTATCGATCACCCGATCGGGGCCCCATTTGTCCAGCATTCCTTTGGTCACTTTGTAGGCGCCATTGTATTCAGCTACCTCTTCACCGAGGATGAAGACGCGCTCATCATGTGTCATCTCCTCGTCGATGGCTTGCCGGATTGCTTCTCGAATGTCTACGGTTTGTTTATTTCGCAAATACGTCCTCTTCTAAGTGAATGGGGTCTGGCCAAGGGGCCTTTTCGGCATGTTTCATTGCTGCCAAGACGATATCTTTTTGCTCTTTATCCAGAGCCTTATACTCTTCGCCGCCCAGCAAATTAAAGGAGGTCAAAGTCTTCAGCATGATCATGAGTGGATCGCGCTCCATACACTTGGACAACTCTTCTTTCGAGCGATAGAGGCCTGGATCGGATATCGAATGTCCCTTAAATCGCTCGGTAAAAACTTCAACGAGAACGGGTCTTGAGGTCTTTTTTACTTTTTCAAAGACGTGTTGAAAACCTGCATAGCAGTTGAAAAAATCCATCCCATCAAAGGAATATCCTTCCATCGCATATCCGGAGGCTTTGCGCTCGGCAATCGGCTGAACGCAGACGGCTCTATTCACATGTGTTCCCATTCCCCATTCGTTGTTTTCAATCACATAGATGCAAGGAAGATCCCAGAGCGAGGCGAGATTGAGTGATTCATGAAAGGCTCCCTGGACAACAGCTCCTTCACCCAAAAAACAGATCGCCACATCTTTGGATTTCACATCGACATTTGGGAATTTCTTCTTGTAATTGATGGCAAACGCAGCACCCGTTGCAATGGGAAGCTGTCCTCCGACAATGCCAAAACCTCCAAGCATTTGCTCGGTAAAAAAGTGCATCGAGCCACCCCGCCCCATAGCATTGCCGGTTGCTCTTCCGTACAATTCATCCATGAGCTCGGTCGGAGTAGCACCAAGAAGAAGTGCAAGGGCATGACAGCGATACGTAGTGATCCACCATTGATCGGAGCCCATTACGGCAAGAGCTGCGGTTTGGACGGCTTCTTGTCCTACATAGGAATGAAAAAAGCCGCCAATTTTTCCATGAAGATAGGCAGATTCAGCGCGCACTTCAAAATTGCGGATGAGAAGCATTTTCTTCAAATGCTCGATGATCTGTTCTTTGCCCATTTCTTTGATCACTTTTTCGAGATCATGAGAAAAGATAGTAGGCTGGTCTTTTTTTCCTTTTGCCATAATGCAAGCTTATTGGTTGTTTTTCCCAAATACTGCAAAGCCTCAAAAGCTCGGGCCTTGAACGGTTTGTCCGGTTTTAGGAATCAAATTGGGGTTGTTCGTCACAGGCACTCCGCGCAGGTCATCATCTGAGTGTGCTTGAAAACAACCTGAGAGTCCCAAACAGAGAAAAGAAAAGCAAAGGATAATTTTTAGCTTCATTACCTCAGAATAATGGTTTCGCCCCTTTTTTTTCTCTCTTTTTCTTTTACCCGTGACTGCTACCTTATCCCCGAATAAGAAGTTCTTTTAAAGTCGCAGATTTGGAGGTGAACGACGAGTTCAACTCCAAATAAGTTGAACGAGAAGAGAAACTTCGAAGATGCGAGGTAACCATCAAATTTACCCAGGTTGATCTGATTTATCCTTTTTGCTATTGGCCCATGCAAGGGGGAGAAGTTCTTCAAGCCTTTAGGCATTGTGGTCCATCAGTCTTCGGGAGCTGGTTTTGGCATAGCATTCCTTTGGTGCAAAAAGCCAGCATGCCACACTCATTGAATTCAAAAAACATGGGTAAAAAAGACGGTTACGTTCATTGCAAATTCTGTCTAACACCTGGATGCACTCTATCCGGGGTGCTCTGATAATGCTCCTCTATAACACCTGGATGCACTCTATCCGGGGTGCTCTGATAATGCTC
>QIGB01000023.1 GCA_003228815.1 Chlamydiota bacterium
TGGAAGTGGAATTTTATCCATCGCAGCTGGGAAAATGGGAGCAAGCAAACTGTTTGCTTGTGACATTGATTCAGAAGCCACCAAACATACCATGAAAAATGCCACATTCAACAAACTTGATATCAATATTGGCAGCCCATCTGATTGCAAACCTGTTGTTCTGATGAATATGATCTATTCTGAGCAGAAAAATGCTTGGAAGGAGCATAAGCTCCCCTTTACAACACTCATCACTTCTGGAATCCTAACTACAGAAAAAAAAGACTATTTGACCTATGCCTACAACCAAGGCTGGCAACTTATGCATGAAGCCAGTTTAGACGGCTGGCTCGGATATGTCTTTAAGGAGATTGCATGAACCGCAAAATGCACAATTTTTTAGCTTGGGTCATATGGCTCTTGAGCGCTTCTTTCATGTTTTACAAGTATGCGATTGAAGTCTCCCCAAGTGTCATGACCACTCATCTCATGAGCGAGTTTAACATTGATGGCGCGCAACTAGGGAATCTGGCTGCTTGTTATTTTTATGCCTACCTCCTCATGCAAATCCCAGCAGGTCTTCTTGTCGATCGCTTCGGCCCCAGAAGGGTCACTTCCATAGCTATTGCCATTTGCGGCCTCGGCACGATCCTCTTTGCAACCTCAAATAGCCTCCTTCTCGCCCAAATCGGCCGTTTTGCTGCAGGCTTTGGAGCCGCCTTTGCCGCTCTTAACTGCTTAAAGCTCACAGCCAACTGGTTCCCCTCAAATCGTTTTGCCTTTATGGCAGGGCTGATGATGACACTCGGAATGTTAGGAGCTGTTGGTGGGCAAGCCCCCCTCTCTGCATTCATCAACGCATTTGGATGGAGAGATGCGCTTTTCATAATCGGACTTGCCGGTCTTGGCCTTGGTTTCATCTTTTGGCTCATCGTCCGCGATCGTAGCAAATACCATATCGATGTCAACCTTGCCCCAGAGGACACCAATATATGGAAAAGTTGTTTAGCCGTCTTTAAAAGCAAGCAATCCTGGTTTCTCTCTGTTTATAGTGGCCTGGCTTTTGCTCCCATCACGGTCTTTGGAGGTCTATGGGGCGTCCCTTTCATTGCCGAGGCCTTTGAACTGAGCAAAACCCATGCAGCAAATATCGTTTCCCTCCTCTTCATCGGTTTTGCAGTTGGAGCACCCTTTTGGGGTTGGTTTTCTGATTTCGTTGGAAATCGTAAAAAAATGATGTATCTCGGAACCATTTTCGCAACGATTGCATTTTCTCTTGTCATTTACCTCCCCCTCTCCGTTTGGTTTTTAAGTCTGACCATGTTTCTGTTTGGGTTTTTCATTAGCTCTTTCCTCCTTTGCTTTACCATGATCCGCGAGATCAATGCTCCTATAGTCGCCGGTACAGCAATTGGATTTATGAATGCTTTTGATGCCCTTCTTGGAGCTCTTTCTGATCCTCTTACGGGTAAATTTCTCGATCTAGGATGGGATGGAACCATGGCAGCCGGGGCCAGAGTTTTCTCTGTCGAGACATACAGATGGGCTCTCACAACCGTGCCAATCTATCTCCTCGTGGCAACAGCGCTTCTCTTTTTCATCAAAGAGACCTACTGCAAAAGCGTGTACCCAAGCCCTATGCCATAATCTCGAATGTGCCAAAAAACCCGGTTCTGATGGATTTGACACCGGGATTGGCTTTAACCCGTGATTGCCATCTAATCTCCGCTAAGAAGTTTTTTAAGGGGACAGATTTAGAGATGAACGACAAGGCAAGCTCTGAAGTATACCAGCCTCGGCCATAAACTTGGAATTTCGGCGGAGAGATTTTGCGTCTCAGCTGCATTGCGGAGATCGCCGCAAACTTAGGGAAGTTTGCAAGATCGAGCAATGTGCTGAGGCGAAAAAGATGCCGAAGGAAATTCCAAATCTATCCCCGAGTCTGGTATAGCAATCACGGGTTTAATAATTAGATTTCCACTTACAGAATTCATCAAGGAAGATGATTTCATTGCGGAAGACAGGCTGAGAAATGCTCTCTTCTTTTCGACAGCATTTTGGAGCACATCCAATAGCAAAATGAAACCCAATGAGTCCCTGAACCTGAAACCCAAATCTATTGTCATAGTAGAAAATGCCACCTAAAGTAATATGTCGGCAATAATCAAAAAAAATTCGTAATCTTCCTCCTGTCACATCATTACATTCACCCCGATAATAATAGGGCCCAAGACCTGCATATACGTACCCACAACATGTGTAACTAAAATAGCGACCAATCTCACCATCCACTCCTCGGTATGCCCCCTCAAGTTTGTCCCGTTTGATGAAAAAATCGCCAGGATAAGTAAAAAAACATTTTTGTTTAGTGTGCCTATCTCTTATAGGCCAATAGCCATTAATCCGAATATCCCAGCATGGTCCTAGAATTTCTACTCCAACTCCTGCTTGAGTGTAATGAAATCTTCTCCTATTGCTCATTCGATAATCAAAATAGGCGTTGAAGCCAAATACATAACAGCAATCACACGGGGCATAACGAATTCCTCCTCCAGCATTCGCAGCCCATTCATTGTCATTGAAATAGTGTGCTCTCAAATCAACAAAAGGCCAAATAGTATTACAAGCTAACCCGCCCGGGAAAAATATGCCCCCGATTGTTGTATAACCTGTATCATATCCAGGCCCCCTAGGTCCAAGATGTCGCAAAAATAGAGTGGAATTAACGGAATCAAAATATCTTGCCGAAGGTTGATAATATTTCTCATGAATAGATTCCACAGCATCTGATGCTTCACTATTAAGAGAAGTACTTGGAATGACTTTTTCGTCGTCTTCCAATTGACCATATAGTACTATAGAAAGAAGAAAAGGGATAAAGGCAAAAACTAATTGAAAGCGCAAAAACCCACCTCCAATTTATAAATAATCAAATTTGCGAATATTTGGTATGAAAAAACAAGGTACGTCCTTAAAAAGTCATGGCAAACGCGCCAAAAAATGAACTGGTTCTCTATGGAGCGAACCCAGTGAAATCAAATTCGCCATGACTTTTTAAGGACGTACAAAACAAGCTATTTATCTCACCTCGAATGGGGTTCACAATCCATTCTTTGTAGAAGACTTGGCAGGAATCTCTGAATAGCGCGTTCTCGATCTTCAATTTCATATCCGCTTTTGAGTAAACTCTCTATTTTTTCGTCTGATAAAACACGATGCTCAACATCGATTTTTTCTTTTTCTCGGGCAAAAAGGATATTTCCTTTGAAACGATTGACATAGCGATTTACGCGAATCACATTATTTGCAATTGCAACGGGTTTTACCTTATCCATAAAAAGACATTCAAAAGGAGGATATGAAAATCCTTTATAATATTCAGGTTTGAAGATGACTTTAGAAATCGTGTTCTGGATATGCTCTTGGGGAGGTGCTGTAAGATCTGTCATTTCGAGCATGAATTTCTGCCTTGGAGTGAAATCCAAGCTACTGCCCTGAAAATGCTGGGTTGCGAGCGAAATTCCGGGCATAGACTCATAATTTTTTAGTATTTCCTTCACATTCGTATTCTTAATAGGCACAAGGAATTCATCGACATCCAAGAAAACAAGCCATCTTGTTTCCTCTCGAGCTTTTGTCACAATGGCATGTTCATAGGCTGGAACCTGTAAACCTAAAGTCCATAAAAAGGGGATTTCTTTAGCCATATCACCCATATAATTTGGCCAATTTACTACAGTTACAATTTCTTTCTGGATATAAGGAACAAGAGTTTCATGAACATCATCTGTACTTTCGATGTTATATAAGTAAAAATGATCAACTCCAGCCAACTGATGAAACTCAATCCATTCCTTCAGATAGTTAGCTTCATTTCCAAATGTAGCACAAACTGATAATGTGTATTTGTAAGGCTTGCTTGGAGGATCATTGTGTTCCTGTGATAAATCATTTGCAAAAGACACGCTTGTAAATAATAGAAACAAAAAGAAGTACCTAATCATCACTGTCTCCCATTTTTATAATCGTCATCCAAGCCAATGGGCCAACTCCATTTCCATCATCATTCAAATCTCTTGGGTTCCCAGAGACATTGATGACTTGAAGAGTGGAAGAGGGAGTAGTTAGATTGATAATTGTATTCCCAGTGATACTACAACTATCTCCCTCAGTAGCAGCATCAGAAGAAAAATGACATGCAATAGTATTTTGCATTGATCCTATGCCGTTAATAGTTAATCGGAAATATGCTGGATCTTCATCCGTTGATGAGATACCAAAATTGATATAGTAGAATCCTGTATCTTCAATGATAATTGTATCACCAGCAACATTTAGAGATATTTTTGAGTCAGTTGGTTGATTTTCAATTGCCGAATAAAAAATTGGAGCATTATGTCCAACAGATATTCCTCCACCACCACCATTCTTATAGATAAACGCATAATCGCGAGAACATAAACATTCTCCATCTTCACCTGTTGATCCGGTACACCCTGTTGATCCAGTACACCCTGGTGGTCCAGTATCTCCTGGTGGTCCTGGTGGTCCAGTTGGTCCAGGACAACATGGCCCAGTTGGTCCTGTTGGTCCAGTATCTCCGTCTTTACCCGGTGGTCCCGTATCACCCGGTGGACCCGGTGGGCCTGTATCTCCTGCTATGCCTTGTGGTCCAGTA
>QIGB01000017.1 GCA_003228815.1 Chlamydiota bacterium
GCTGTCGAAAATAGACCCTTGGATTGATGAGGCATTAGCAGAATTCCCAAAGCAATAGGAACAATTGGCGTGGCCATTGCAATCACCGGATGGATTATGGTAGCCAAATAGACAGATGCGCATGCGAGAGCAAGCCCAACCCCAATTAAAAAATAACTTAGAACTACAAAGGAGTGCGTTTTCCACGCTGTTTTGGACCGTCCTTCTCGGATGGGTTCATGGTTGATTTGGGAAGTAGCTGGAGAACTGCTCAAAGGTTGAATAGGCATATGGATCTCTCTATTGGCAAGCATCATAACAGATCTTTAGATAAATCGCCACTTTCTTGCAAAGTTCCCTTCTTTCAGGTATCTTAATGTCTCTATGGCGGAATATAACCTAAGACGAATAAGAAATTTTTCAATTATCGCCCATATCGACCACGGCAAGTCAACGATTGCTGATCGGCTCATTGAGCTGACAAAGACCCTCTCTTCTCGCGAGATGGTCGAGCAAGTGCTCGATGACATGGATCTCGAGCGAGAACGGGGGATTACGATCAAAGCCCACCCGGTCACCATGTGGTATCAGGCATCAGATGGGCTGACCTATCAAATTAATTTTATTGATACCCCAGGACATGTCGATTTTTCTTATGAAGTTTCCAGATCTCTGGCTGCCTGCGAAGGGGCTCTTCTTATCGTCGATGCTGCACAAGGTGTGCAAGCGCAAACTCTCGCCAATGTCCATCTCGCAGTGGAGCGGGGACTGGAGATTGTTCCTGTTATCAACAAGATTGACCTTCCCGCTGCCGATCCTGAAGGAGTGAAACAACAAATTGAAGATGTGATTGGTTTGGATACGGCTAATAGTATCCTCTGTTCTGCCAAAACAGGGGAGGGGATCGAGAAAATTCTTGAACAGATTTTGCATACGATGCCAGCACCCGAAGAGCCAAAAGATAGCCGACTGCGAGCCCTTATTTTCGATTCGCATTATGACCCTTACCGAGGTGTGTTGGTTTATGTCCGCGTCATCAGTGGAGAGATTACCAAGAAGAATCAGGTCTACTTCATGGCAACGGACAAAACGTTTGAAGTGCTTGAAGTGGGCATTTTTTCTCCTAGCGAAAAACCGGTCGAAAGACTTCGGCCTGGCGAAGTTGGCTACATCGTGGCTAACATCAAAAAGACCACGGATGTCAAAATTGGAGAAACAATCACGCTTAAAAAGGATCCCGCTAAGGAACCTCTTCCGGGATTTCGAGTTGTCACACCGGTTGTCTTTGCAGGGATCTACCCGGTCGATACATCCGATTTTGAATCGTTGCGAGATGCGCTCTTAAAATTACAACTAAATGATTCGGCTCTCTATGTGGAACAGGAGAGTAGCTTAGCACTTGGTTTTGGTTTCCGTTGTGGATTTCTCGGATTGCTCCATCTGGAAATTGTGTTTGAAAGGTTGCAGCGCGAATTTGATCTCGATATCATCACCACAGCTCCCAGCGTTGTCTACAAATTCACTCTCACCTCTGGGGAAGAGCGAAAAATTGACAATGTCGCACAATACCCCGACCCTGGACAGATTGAATATGTGGAAGAACCCTGGGTGAAATGCCATATCATGGCGCCGGCAGAGTTTCTTGGGCCGATCATGGCCCTTTCCATGGAAAAGAGGGGCGAACAAATCCATACAGAGACGATGGATGCAAAACGGCTCCTTCTGACTTATCGCTTCCCCCTCAATGAAATCATCACCGATTTCAACGACAAACTCAAATCGGTTACCCGTGGCTATGGTTCCTTCGACTATGAATTCGACAAGTACGAACTGGCCGATATCGTCAAACTCGAAATCCGGGTCAATGAAGAACCTGTCGATCCCTTTTCCTGCCTCGTCCACCGTTCCAAAGCAGAGAGCAAAGGACGTGCTCTTTGTAAAAAGCTGACCGAAGCGATTCCGCGCCAACAATTCAAAGTTCCCATTCAAGCAGCCATTGGGGGAAAAATCATCGCTCGCGAAACGATTGGTGCTCTTTCTAAAAATGTCACAGCAAAGTGCTATGGAGGCGATATCACCCGCAAGCGCAAACTCTGGGAAAAACAAAAGAAAGGAAAGAAAAAAATGAAAGAGATTGGGAAAGTCAACATCCCTCAATCTGCCTTCATGGCGGTTTTAAAAGCAGAATGATCTCGTGCGTTACATCGTTAAATGATCGGATCTGGGCCGATATAGAGGATCGCTGCAGTCCTTTGCCTGCAGAGTCAAAAAATTGGAAAATCATCCACCTTTTGCCGCTCATTGCAGAGCTTCCACTTGGAGTCGCGACTAATATCCTACAAGCTGTAAACAAAATCGTTGCCTACCTCGCGAGTTTTTCTCCTTGGCCTGCGTTTCCCGATCCCAAAAAAGACTTTTCTTCAGTGTTAGAAGATTCTAGGCAGTGGAGTCGGCTTGGAGATATCGAAGACCAGATCACTCTGGGTCATGAAAATCCTGAGTTCCTTTTTGGGACCGCCACGTGTACCTTGCAGGATTCATTTAACGAGTGTCCGGATTCGCAATGGGCTGAGTGGACAAAGAAAAAAGTTCCTGAAGACAATCGCCCAAAAGAAGGTGGGGGACTCTTTAGCCTTTATCAAACAGAAGCGGGCCGCAAACAAATCACCGATTCCCTCCATAAATTGGGGGTCAATTCCTACCGCTTTTCCATTCCATGGAGCAAAATTCAGCCGAAAGAAGGAGAGTGGGACCAGGAAAGCCTTCGGGTCTGTGTTGAGTTCTGCAAGCACTTACGTAATGAAGGGATTACCCCGATGGTTACCCTTCACCACTTTTCTGAGCCTCTTTGGTTCCATGAAAAGGGGAGCTTTGAAAAAGAAGAAAACATTGACTCTTTCCTTTTCTTTGCTGAGAAAGCCTTTGATGCTCTCACAGTGGATTATCGCGGAAAACCCCTTGTTGACCATTTTTGCACGATCAATGAGCCGGCTGTGGAAGCCTTTTCTCGTTTTGTGCGAGGGGCCTTTTCTCCTGGGTTATTTTTTAATTTCAAACGGGCTGCACAATTTCTGAAAGGAGCCTTAAAAGCCCATTGCATTGTCTATGACAAACTCAAAGCAAAAGCTCCCGATGTAAAAATCGGGATTGTCCATCAGTACCTCAAAATGATTCCCTCAAATCCTCTCCTCTTTCCTGTCACCCACTACCTCAATCGCCTTGTCAATGATGTCTCATTAGATTTTTTCCGCACTGGTAAATTTTCTTTCAAAATGCCTTTTGTCTGCAACGTTACCGGGGCTATGCCCAACCCCAAAACCGATTTTGTGGGAGTCCAGTACTATTCACGACCTTTATTGGTCTCACGGGTTCGACTAGTTACTATGAGCCGATGACTCAAATGCCGATGCGCGAAGATCCCGAAGGACTTTATGAAGCGATCATTGAAACCCACAAAGCATACAAAGCGCCCGTAATCGTGACGGAGAACGGAATTTCCACCCATAATGCTGCGCAACGCGCCCGTTACGTCCCTCGCGCCCTCTATGCTGCACAAAGAGCCCAAGAAGTGATCGGCAAGGAAAATCTTCTTGGCTACTACTTGTGGAGTTTCACAGACAATTTTGAGTGGGATATGGGGATGAAGCCGCAATCCTTTGGGGCATTTACCATAGATCAAAAACTCAAAGAAGGATCACAAGCTTTTGCGCGCATTCTCAAGGCTTGGAGATCCACCTGGAAAACAGACGATCGCATTGCAAGCTAGAAGACACACTCAAAACGTCCTTCAATCTGGTTAATCCGGGTTTTCTTGTTGAATAGCCCTTTGTACCCGAGAAGGAAAGATCCCCCATTGCAGTGTGTCCATTTGATTCCTGCCTCTGGAGAACCCAGTTGCACATTAGAGTCATAACTCGTCGCATCGATGACACAAGATTGATTTTCAAAACTAGCCGGCTGTTTGGACTTGTGCAAAGGAAATTCTCCCACCCATGATGCTCCAAAATAGGGTGCATAGCAGTAGCAATCGCAATCTACCTCATAATACCATTTGAGCCCTGCTTCTCCACGGAGCATATGTTGATCTTTGGATTTTACCCGAAGATTTAAACTGGTTGCTCCTTTTTCTTTAAAGCTCTCATGATTGAAGTAGTGATAATCGGCCGAGGCAAAAGGCTCGAAAGTGCTGCATCCACAATTCCAATTCGTTTGAAGGCCTAAATGTCCGGTAGCAAAATAATTCCAAAAGTCGCTTCGAGCAGTCCGATCAACATTTGCAAAAACGATTTTGCGTTTTAAATCATTGTC
>QIGB01000003.1 GCA_003228815.1 Chlamydiota bacterium
ATCAAACGGCGCTTGCAGCGCACCTTCGGGCGAAAAAACATCGATCCTTAAGATCCGCGCCAGCTGATCTAAGAGATAAGAAAATCCCGAATGTTGTTGGTGAGATCCCAGCACGTGAATCGTTAGCAACACTGCTTGGCTAGCGTCTCTATGCAATGAATAGATTTGTATAGGTTTTTAGGAGCGGTCACAGGAATTTGGTAAAGACGAGGTTGTGCAAGCTTTCTTTCGGGCTGAGTGAGGAAAGAATTTTGGCTGGGATCATAGAATTTCCCATCAATGAATAGAAGACCTGTCCCTTCATCGATTCGATAGCAACCAAAACGCCAGGGGTTTTTTGCCTTAGAAACAGTTAGGAGATCTCCCCAAATGTCGTGAATTCGATCTCTCCCGTCGAAAGAAAATTCGTAGGTCTCCATCACTTTTTCTCGAATTATTGAGAGTAGCATGTGGACATTGCCATAGAGATCGTGGATGGGCGCATAAGGGAGACCCTCTAACTCATAAGCAATGGCCTGATCGCCAGGATTGATCGGATGGGGGGCGCAGACGCGCAATTGGCGCAGCCAATTTTCCTGCAAATCGTACGCGCCAATTTCTTTGTCGCCGTCATAGAGAAAAGCCCAATTCAGAGTCTCTTTCCATTCATTGTCGACAAGTTCTACCGCCCGTTTCGTCATTTGCCGGTCCCACACATCGTAAGTGAAAAAGACAATCCGCTTTTGCTGCTGAATTTCAATGATCCGACCAAGGCCATCGCACGTGTAGGTGTAGGATTTGTCAGGTGTTTGGAAATGGCTTTCCGTAATCGTTTCCGTATTTTGGTCAAAATGACGGGAATGGATTTCTGCTACACAGCGGTTGTCATTAAGGGAATACGAAATTTCACCAAAACTATCGATGAGTCGTTGTTTTGTGGGGAAACCGGCTAGATCGTATTCCATGAAACGCTGACAATAATCATATTTTCCCTGGGATGCATTCCGATAAATCTCATCGAGAAATTTAGGACCCCAGCGATAGGAAATGGAGGAATTGTCAGGCAGGAAAAGAGCAGTGCGGCGCCCGCGCAAGTCATAAGTGCCTTGTAGCGTTTGCCCATTGAGGAAGATTTCTTGAGTGAGGTTACCCAACTCGTCATAGGTTCGACTTCCTTCACAATTGTGCACATGATCGATTACGCGAGTTGGCTGTCCTCTTTTGTTGTATTCGATCGAATAGTGAACCGTTTCATCTTCGGTATAAAGTTCAATGAGACGATTCAGAGAGTCATATTGGCGGTAAACGCCGGGAAGATCTTCATCTTCTGGTAGGGCCTCTTCCACAGTCGGGGAGTTTTCTACATAACCGGAAGAAATTTTGGTTATGAGATTGCCTTCGAGATCTTCTTCGCGCCGCTCGATGATCTGATCTTCCTGATCATATTCAAAGATGGTGCGCAAATTTTCGATCTGAATTTCTTTGAGCCTTCCCATTTCATCATAAAAAAAGAGAGTTTCAATATCACCTTGTGAAGTGGAAATCAGCTCTTTTTCTTTTTGCCCAACTTCGTTGTACTTGTAGTAAGTGACAAGGCTTTCTGGATCAGTGTAGGAAAGGGGATTCAGGGCATCATACTGCCAAATTTCTTCGAGAAGCAGATCCCCATTTTCATCCCATTTTCTTTTGGCGATCATCCTTCCAAAAAAATCTCGCTCGACTTCGAAGTCCTCTTCAATGAAGAGACCAATGCGTACACTTTCTTCCCAAGGCCGTTTCACTGCAGTTTTCGGAATTATATGACTACAACAAAGAGTTCCATCTGGGTTGAAAACCTTTTCAATCACTCCAATGGGCTGATAAGAGTAAGTGGTTTTGCGCAAAAGAAAATCGCCATTTTTTTCGATCACAGCTGTAGGCCATTTTGGTCCTCCAACAATGGAGATTTCCCGCGGGTAACTGGAATTTTCCCCATTGTCAATGACCACATACTCTAAAATCCCCGTATCCCCATACGTAAAGAAAAAGCGGTTGTCAGCATCGATCTGTTTGCTAAGAAGGTTGCCAAAACTGTCCCACTGCAGATGGATTGTTTCTTTTGGGGAAGATTTTTCAATTTTCTCAGGAAGGAAATTTGCTGTGTAAGAGTAGATCATTTTTTCATTGTTGCTATTGATGACTTCAGTCTGGTTGGGAAAATAGGAAAATGTATAAAGGCTGTCTCCAGCGTCATTCTTGATCGACTCCACTTTATTTTTGTTGTATGCAAGAAGAAACGTTTGTCCGTCTTGATTGCAAATTTTTTGGAGTCGATTTCCTACGTATTCATATTTTTCTAAAACCCCATCTCCTTCCACAGAATCGAGAAGATTGTTTTTGGCTCGGCATTGCAACAGTTTTTGTGAGCTTGTTGTGATATCGAACGAAAAATTCGAGAAATATTGAAACGCACAAGATTCACTGCCGCAGCGAATCGCATGGACCCGATTTTGCGGATCATATTCAAACATACGAATCTGACCATTGGGAAGCTGTTCGCTCTGCAAAAGAAAGAGGAGATCATGACCGATGGCATTGGCTTTGCGATAGATGCGCTTTGTCCCATTTGGACAAGTCATTGTAAATGTTGAGGGATCGCTTTGCTCTAGAATTTGATTTTTGAGATTTCCCTCCATCTCATTTTGAGCTGTATTGGTAAAACCTTTTGGAAGTTCGATGTGGTAGCGACCATTTCCGCCCAAATGATAGGTGAGCAGACATCCATTGGGGTCTGCGACCTTGACAAGGTCGTAGACATAAGTGACATGTTCTTTTTTCTTCTTTTTGCTTTTTTTCTTTTTCTTCTTTTTTTTCTTAGATTTACTCACTTTCTTAGGAACAGGCTTCCCATATAAAGTGAGACGAGTCTGTGGGAAAAACGACCACGCTTCATCGCGATAGACTCTTTGCAGGTCGATATTTTCCGTTAAAGGATCGGTCCGCTGCAGGTACAATTCTCCGCTGGGAGCATGCACAAGGCCTTCGACAGACACAAGAGTATCCAACTCGTAAAACGAGGAAGAAAACAGAGAGGAGCAGGTGAACAAAAGGAAGATCAGTTTACGCATAGCATTGTCTTTATCGAAAAATCGATTGTGCTGCAGATCGGATTATTGGACAAGTGTTTTTGCAAAGCGATCCATGCCAGACCATGGATTTTTGCGCAGTCGCTTTTGAAAATTGCGGATATGAAAAGAATCTGACCGCAGAGATGAATCTTTCAACTCCTCCCAGGAAATGGGCGTGGCAATCGGTGCCCCTTCTTTGGGACGCACCGAATAGGGTGCGACAGCAGTTGCCCCTTTAGAATTGCGCATCACATCGAGATAGAGACGCCCTCTTCTTTTTTCCTTGCGCGCCTCGGTGGTATATTTTTTTGGGTCCTCTTCCGCGATTTGGTCTGCCACTTCCCTCGCAAATTCTCGCACCTGGTCATAAGTGCGGGTCCGCTTTAGAGGGACAACGACGTGCAAGCCTCTTGACCCTGTAGTCATCACAAATGTCTTCAGCTTGCAGCTTTTTTCGAGAATATTGCGCAAGAGAAAAGCGGCTTCGACCACATTTGAAAATCCTTTGCGAGTAGGGGGATCGAGATCGAAGATCATCCGGTCGGGATAATCGGGTTTGTCGATCTTCGAAAGCCAGATATGAGGAGTGATGCAATTTTGATTAGCCAGCCAGAGGAGCGTATCTTTATCGTTACAAAGGATCATGTGGATGGCCCCTTTTTCTCTGCGGGCTACCTTGACCGTTTTGACAAAGCTCGGCATCCCTTCGGGCGCATTTTTTTGAAAAAAGCCTTCTCCCTTGATTCCTCTTGGATACCGCTTCATAGAGATGGGCCGGTTCTTGATTAGGGGGATCATCAGCCGTGCCACCGAGCCATAATAATCGGCTAAATCTTGTTTGGTGATTTTTCCCTTTGGAAAAAGGACCTTGTCTGGATGTGTGATCTCTACTTTCATTGCTCTCAATTTCATGCGAGCATTTTAAAGATTTTTTTGCAAGAAATGAAGTTTCAGAGATAACGATAAATTTCTTTGCGATGACCTATGTCTACAACCAAAACTAATAAAAGATTATCTTCAATTGAATATACAATGCGATATTGTCCAGAACGGATTCGATAAAAAGCCGGTTTTCTTTTTCCTTCAAGTTTTTTACATGTAGATGTTCACCACCCCCATTTCCTCTATGAAAAATGGGATGCACGATGGAACCTGGCAATCGGTTTTTCAATCACATTTCCATAGGGG
>QIGB01000030.1 GCA_003228815.1 Chlamydiota bacterium
ATCGACGCATACATATCCGTGCTACGAGCTTCGACCTTCACCTTGAAATGATTGAAATGACAAATAATCACACAGACATGTTCCACCTTCTGGATTTCCAAATTGACCTGAACATCCATAATGTGATTGTGGAACCGCTCAATCTTGACCAACTTATCCCACACATGCTTACCCATCGGGTCTGTTAACTGAAAATTTTTTGCAATAATATTGATATTATATCCGAGTGCATCCTCTTCGGCGAACTTTTCCTTATCTACCATTTTCTCCTCACATTTTCTCACTTTGGAGCATTCTACCCCTTTTTACTCGCAATTGCAAGTTCCCCAGCTGCCCGCAAGCGGCCATAATTTTTTTTCCTTTCGTCTTTCGAAGAAACGTCAAATACCCATGCTCTTGCATCCTTCTCCAAAACGCCTCCAAAACCTCCACCCTCGGCGGAGCATACCGATCACGACTTTGGGGGTTATACGGAATCAAATTCACCTTTACCCTTAAGCCTCGCAGATACACAGCCAGCAAATCGGCACACTCCAAAGAATCATTCACCCCCTCTAAGAGGACATATTCCGCAAAAATCTGCCTTCTTGGATGCGCACAAAACCGGATCATCGCACCCTTAAGCTCAGCCAGATTCCACTTCCGATTCACAGGCATGATCCTATTTCGAATCTCATCCGTTGGAGCATTCACCGATACCGCCAAATTCACAGCAGGATCAGCCCCCTTTTCCATCGCATCAATCCCCTCCACTACACCACTCGTTGACACCGTAATGCGCGAAGAACCAAATCCTAATCCCGCACTATCCGTCAGCACCGCAATGGCTCGCATCACCGCCTCAAAATTATCCATCGGCTCGCCCATCCCCATGAAGACAATATTGTCGACTGCTAGTCCCAACCGATGCCTAGCTAGAAAAACCTGCTGAACAATTTCTTCCACCGACAAATTACGAAGTAGCCCCATCCGCCCCGTCTCACAAAACGCACAGCCCCGCTGGCAGCCCACCTGTGAAGAGATGCATAAAGTTCCCTTTGATCGCATAGGAATGAAGACCGACTCGACCTCCAATCCACCCCCAACTTTCATCAAAAATTTGATGACCCCTTCCTCTTCACTTTTCACCACCGTTTCGAAAAGACCAAAGTCAACCACGCCGATCATCTCTTTCAAAAGAGCCTCTGCCTGCGATTCCACCACAAACCCCTCCAACGAACCTTTACTCATAAAATGAGCATATAAAAGACAGGCATGCCGACGCCCCTTCCCCAGTAAAGAGAAAATTCGCTCGGCAAAACTATTCTGAGTGTGGTAAAAAATAGAGGACATTCGCACCGAACAGGACTCGAACCTGTAACCACCCGGTTCGAAGCCGGGTACTCTATCCAATTGAGCTATCGGTGCAGACAGACTAAATTATCATAGGAAACCATTTAATGCCATTGGAAGAAAAGCATGAAGGCCTCGTTTTGCGAAGCATCGATTACAAAGACCGTCAAAAAATTATTACACTCTTCACCCCCACGCGAGGACTCATCAGCCTCATCGTCAAAAACATCACCCGCAAGAAAAGCCATCTCCTCACCCTCACCTCACCCTTCACCCAAGCCGAGTACCACTTTAGCATTCGCCGCTCCGAGCTCTACACCTACTGCGATGGCACCCCCATCAATACCCACCTAAACCTCCGCGAAAACCTCACCCACCTTAAGGCCGCGATCCTCCTAGCCAAAGCCCTACTCACCTCCCAACTTCCCAACAAACCAGCCCCCGATCTCTACCTCCTCCTCCTCACCTACCTCAAATACCTTCCCACCTTCACAGATCCCACCAGCCTCACAGCCTCCTTCTACCTCAAACTCCTCAAGCACGACGGCCATCTCAACCCCTCCCACAGAGAGTCCCCCTTCACAACCACGCAATGGAACGAGCTCCTCCCCCTCCTAACCACTCGCAACATCGCAACCCTCCGCCAAATCACAACATCTCCCGATCTCCATGACCAAATCGAGACCCATTTCCACAAAAAAATAGGTTCATAGCCTATTTTTTTTGCATCCTACATAAAAATAATTTAAGTTGAATAATTCTTGTTAAAGATGTAAAATAATAAGACTTAAAAAACCAAGGAAGAGAAATGGTAAAACCAGCTGATAGACATGTTCGTTTTGCACCTGAATTAGCAAGTGGATCCCACCGCCTTCCGGCAGAGTTTCGCAAGAAAGGACAACCCGAGGAAAGCAGCTATTTTGTTTTACCGAAAATCACTCCTTTTGATCATTGGGCGATAGGACAGCTCGAACGAAATCAACCCAAAAAAGATATCACGCAACTTGATCGTTTTGGTGTCCGATTAACAGCTTCTTGGACAGCAATCAAAAGTCTAGCCTACGTAATAATAAAATTTGTTCAATATCTCTTTTGTTTTTGCTCAAAACAAGATCTCTCTGATCAATGGCAAGGGCTCAAATCCAACCTCCATGCAATATACTCTCCATCTGAAGCCATCAGAGTAAGAAGCACATGGATCCAGGAAACCTCCCGCACTTGGCATCAAGGCGAAATAACAATAGTGCCGGTAAATAAATTTGGTTAATCCCTTGCTTCCCCAAAAAAATAAGCCCATAGAGCAATGCTCTACAGGCCACATGCGAAAGGGGGGACTCGAACCCCCAAGAGGTTTCCCTCACTACCCCCTCAAGATAGCGCGTCTACCAGTTTCGCCACTTTCGCGGAAAATAAGAATGATACCGCGCAAAGCCAAATCCAATCAAGGCAAAATTAGTAAACAGAGGAAACTATGCCAGGTAATAAAAGTCCTCTATCAACACCCAAAGTATCTGCAAGTTTTTTAGCTCTCCCTTCATCGATGTCCTTTCTCCGTTGCGAGAGAGGAGACAAATAAACTTGCCAGTCATACGAAGGTCGAGCCCTTTGCTCCATCCGAGAGACCATACTCTTGCTCATCGAATCAAGGGGAAACCTTTCCGCATATTCAGCAACAAGTTCCCTTTGGTACCATTTATTTAAATCCCACCTCAATCCTTTAAGCAAAGCCGAGCGAAAATTGAGTTCCTCAGTATCCAATTCTCGAAAGCGCTCACGCAGTGTACCCTTCAATCGCCTAATTTCCGCAGCATGATTTTGCCTAAACGAACGAATTTTTGCTTTTGCTTCGAAAGCTCGCAGCCTTTCTTCATTCTTTTCCACTCCCGTCTGCAACTGCTCCAAAGACGTGCAGAACAAACGCTCTAACGTCCTTCGAAAAACGGGATCCATGTCTTCCAAAAGAACATAGCGCAAGCGATAATCCACCGACTTAAGACTCCTCTTCCTCGTCTTTAACATCCGGTTTTGCGCATCGAGAATATCTCTCGCGATTCTGCTCTCAACATCTTCACATTTCTGAATCAATGAAAACCTATTTCTATAGACGACATCGCGCAAAACAGCTTCTTTTTGATGTTCGGCAACCTTCACACCCAAAAGCTGATCAAAGTACCCCTCATCTCCGATCATCTCATCCTTTACTTCATCGATCCGCTCCTCATAACACTCCAAAGCACGCAAACGAGGATCATCCGGATTACAATTTTGTTTTCCCCTTTCTACAAACGCCTCAAATTGCCGAATGAAACGAGTCATCCCCTCTTTTGGTCCATACTCACCACTTGCAACCGCATTGACAATTTTGATCGCCTCATTACGAAGACGAGAATCCTGATGCGTACCATCAACGAGGATATCAGCTCGATTCACAAACCGAGCCAACTCTACAGTCCCATTTTGTTGCAAATAATCGTGTCCGTATTTCAAGTAGACAAATCCTTCAGGCTTATTCTGCTCACCTCTTTCAAAACTTTCCCATTCATCCCTTGGATATGCCACTAAGCATGGCAAAGTACTTGAATGAGCCCCTTCAGTTTGGAATACCTGTTTCTGACCATTCTCGGTTTTCAGAGCATGATTCCCACCCTTGCCATATTGATCATTTGCCTCAACCCATTCAAAGTGGTAAGGAGTATTCCAAGTACAAATCAGCTGCATAAAAAACAGCTGAATCCGACGATCGATATGTTGCTCAAGTAAGAACCCATATTCTTCCATCACCCTATCGAGATCTGCATAAAAATCCCATTGCTCTTGAGAAACCGGCGCTTTCGCATCCTTGACCTTGCCAAGCTTTTCATCAAAAACAGAATTCACATTGTAGACCTGTGTGTGCCACCCAGGCTTTTTCTTTTCATCTCTCCATCAGCACTCCAATACTGAAAGGGCGTTTGCTCACGTTTAACCGGTACAAATTTTCCACCAACCTGTGTAGGCATAAGATCCTCCAAAAAAATTTCCAGACCATTTTACATCAACACAAAATAAATGACACCCCTTTCAGAAACACCTCAGAATATGATTTCTTCGTCTACGCTTGATCACGTAACAACCGAAAATCCCTCAGCCCGCCACCCTACTTTTGCAATCCTTTCGCTCTTTCATGACCGTTTTCGCGTATGATTAATCCCAAATGATTTTTCTTATTTTTCACACCTAAGAAAAAAAGTTTGCTTGACCC
>QIGB01000091.1 GCA_003228815.1 Chlamydiota bacterium
ATTTTCAATTGTTGGGGTCGCGTCGAGAATCCGTTGCATCTCTTGGTGGTGAGGCGTTAAGAGAGTGATTTCAGGAAGGGACATCTCTTTGTTTTGGGCAAGATAGTAAAGGGCATCAGCATCGAGCACGGTAGGGAGTGTGGTTTTGGCGAGGATGTTTTTGGCTGCAGTTGCGGCTTTTGCTGTTCGTCCCATGCCGGGACCAATGAGAAGCGCTTTGGCCCTTTTCGCTTCTTCAAAAATGCGTGTGTCGTCTTCGAGATTCCACTCTTCCTTGATCAGCTCATAGGGCGCGGTGGTTAGCTCGGCTTTCATTTCTTCAGGGTAAAAGAGACGGATGATTCCAGCTCCGGCTTTGAGAGCGGCAAGGCAGGCCATCATGGCAGCACCAGGCATGCTGGGCGATCCGGCGATGGCAAGGACGTAACCAGCTTCATACTTGTGACGAGATCTTTCGATTTTGGGAAGGGCCTTTTTGGCTTTTTCTTTGGAGACGAGATAGGCTATTGGGTCGGCATATTCGATGAATCTTTCTGGCATTCCAAAATCGACAGGGACGAGTTTGCCCACGTGATTCCAGCCCTCTTTGAGATAAAACCCGATTTTAGGAAGTCCTAAAAAGAGGGTGGTATGCGCTTTGATGGCAATCGATTGGACCTCACCGGTATTTCCATTGAGCCCTGACGGGATGTCGATCGCAAAAATGGGAAGCTGCGACTTGTTGGCCATCTCGATCACTTCTGCTAAAAATCCTTCGGCAGCTCCCTGGAATCCTGTTCCAATAAGGCCATCGAGAATGATCCCTTTTTCAAAGGTGGGTTCTGATTGAAGGCGAATCTTTTTGCCGCCTGCTTTGGCAAAGCGTTTTGCCATTTTTTGCGACAAGGGAGAACATTCTTCTATGGGGTAGAGATGATAGGCTAAAACGGAAAATCCTTTCTGAAGGAGAATTTCTCCCGCAACAAAGCCGTCGCCTCCATTGTTCCCTTTTCCGATGAGGAGATAGATGATATCAGATGTGGGGGTGACGAAAAATTCTTCGACCGCTGCGGCAATCCCTGCCCCCGCATTTTCCATGTATTTTTGGTCGCTTTCCCCCTCTGCAAAGGCTCTTTTTTCGAGCCTTTTCATCTCATCCGCTGTCACAACGGGAGTGCCGTTCATAAACGCTCCTCTTTGATCGCTCGTTGTAACAAGGACTTGACGGCGTCTTTGGGATTGAGTCCGTTGTAGATGATGGCATAGACAGCTTCTGTGATGGGAACGGGAATTTCATGTTTTCTTCCGAGTTGCCGTGCAGAAACGCAGGTATAAATGCCTTCGACAACCATTCCGATTTTTTCGCGGGCTTCTTCAGGAGTTAGGCCTTCTGCAATGTGGCGGCCAAATCGGTAATTGCGCGAAAGGGTGGAAAGGCAGGTAACGCAAAGATCTCCCATTCCGGAAAGGCCATTGAGTGTTTCTGGCAAACAGCCTTTAGTAACTGAAAGTTTGCGGATTTCATGAAGCCCTCGCGTCATCAATGCGGCTTTGGTGTTATCACCAAATCCCAGTCCATCGGAAATGCCGCAAGCAATGGCCATGATGTTTTTCATCGAACCACCAAATTCCACTCCATTGACGTCGCTGTTGGGATAGACGCGGAAATAGGGGGTGTTGAAGAGATTGCAGATGTCTAGCATCAGTTTTTTGTCATGCGATGCGGAGACTACTGAAGAGGGAAGTTTTTTGATGACTTCATCTGCCAGGCTTGGCCCACTGAGGCAGCCGATGCGATGGTCTTTGCCGAGAATTTCTTCGGCAACTTCGATGAGTAATAGTCCTGTATCTTGCTCGATTCCTTTTGAGGTGATGACAAGGGGTACGTCGATGCCCCCAAGTTCCATGAGTTGTTTCAGCACGGGTCGCAAACCTGTCGATGTGACCGATTCTATGATGATTTCTGGTTCATCAAGAGCTTCGATGAGGCTTGTTGCAAAGGTGAGCTTTTCATCGACTTCGCATTTGGGCACTTTGGGATGCTGCCGCGTTTCTCTTAAAAGTGCAGCAAGGTCCGGATCAAAGGCCCATTGAAAAACGTGATGGCCATTGGAGGCTAATAAGTTTGCAAGGGCAAAGCCCCATGCTCCTGCACCGAGATATCCAATTTTCATGCCCCAATGATAACAAAATTCTACTTATACTTAAACAAAATCAAGAATTGGGAATTTTGGATGCTCCCTGTTTACAGTATTCATTTTTTTTGAGGTGTTAGCGTTAAATAGAAATGTCCCCTACTTGACTTAAACTCGACTTTGCAACTTTTGGCAACCTAAGTCATGCCGCCTGAAGCATCCTTTTCACTATAGCTTCCGCCCATTCTTTCATTTTCGGTGTAATATTTTCTACGGAAGGGCAAAATATAGAAAATGAAACCTCCCCGCAGCAAGCTGCGGGGTATCTTACCGATATGTTATGGCTTTTGTGAATATAGCGACTCACGCCACAAAATATATCACTTGGAGTTTTTACGCAGCAAGCTGCGGGGAATTAGACCCTAAGAGATTAAACCTTTTTATTTACTTGGTGATGCTATAGATTGGTCAATAATCACGCCAAACTTATGCAGAAATACGATAACCCAACCCAACGATTAGCCGAACAAAACCAGCAAATTTCCGCTCTGAGTCAACAAGTGTGGGATCTAAAAGTTTTGATTAATCAGACGGTCTGTGAAAATCAAGATTTCAGGCTCAAGCTCGATGAAATGCACAATGCGAACGTTCTGCTTAAAGAAGAGAATCAGCGCCTCAAAGATGAGATCGCGACCCTCAAGGGCCAAAAGCCCCGTCCTAAGATCCCTCCGAGTACGTTAGAGGGGGCTCATAGTAAAGATAAACAAAATGACAAGAACATGCCCTCTAGGGGGAAGCATCCCCGCTATAAAAAAACCAGAGACCTGGAAATCCACACCAAAAACCGCATTAAGCCCGAAGCGATCCCCGAAGGGGCCGTCTTTAAAGGTTGTAAGAACTTTGTCGCGCAGGACATCATTTTTCGGTCTTACAACACGAAGTATGAACTCGAGCGGTGGCAGTTGCCCGATGGCACTTATTTAACAGGCAAATTGCCACAAAATATCCATGGGCACTATGGCCCACAACTGATCAGCTATATTTTGCATCAGTACTATGGCTGCCGTATTACGGAGCCCCTATTATCCGCCCAGCTGAAGGAAATTGGCATACTGATCTCTGAGGGGCAACTGAGCAATATTTTGATTCAAGGCAAGGGAGCCTTCCATCAGGAAAAAAACGAGTTGCTGTCAGCAGGGATAGCAGCTACAGGACAGGTAAAAGTGGATGACACCGGAGCTCGCCATCGAGGACACAACGGTTATTCAACGATCATAGGGAACGAATATTTTACCTACATCGTATCGACAGATAGTAAAAGCCGAATCAATTTTCTCCAGATATTGCATGTGGCCAATCCTCGATACCTCATCAATAAAGATACCGCAGACTACATAGAGACCCTAAAGCCCTCGAATTGGTTGAGAGGATACCTTCTTTTGCAAGCCCGAGACTGGTCTATGGGGCGGAAGGAATGGGAGCAATTTTTGCTCGAAATAAATATCAAGTCAGAAAGCGAAATAAAACTTGTGACTGAGGGGGCACTATTCGCAAGCCTAATCGCAAATGGAGTGCCGAGGGATCTTGGAGTGCATGGAGATGATGCTGGCCAGTTTAATGCCTTCGTTCGGTCTCTATGTTGGATCCACGAAGAGAGACACTATCGAAAACTCATCCCATTGGATGAAGCGACACGTCAAGCAATCGAGCAAATCCGTGGAGAAATCTGGGATTTATATAAGGGACTACAGGAGTACAAGCTTGCTCCTTCGGAAAGTCTAAAAGGTAACCTGGAGCAGAATTTTGATAATCTGTTCTCGAAAAAGCAAACCACCAGCCCCACTCTGAACCAGCAGCTGGCAAAAACTTATGCAAAAAAAGACGAACTTCTTAGAGTGTTAGAGCGACCAGAAACCCCTCTTCACAATAATGGGACTGAAACAGATGCGCGAGAAATGGTGGTGAAACGAAAGGTGTCTGGAGGGACACGGAGTGAAGAAGGTCAGAAATGCCGAGATACTTTTATTAGCCTAAAAAAGACCTGTAGTAAACTTGGCATCAATTTTTTGGGCTATTTAGAGGACAGGGTAAGCGAACTCTTCGAGACCCCCAAATTGTCACAAGTAGTCCTTAGCCGTTCAGGAAGGCAGCCTTCTGGGCCATAAAATGCCCATGAAATTGAGGTAAAGGTGGCCCGCTTGAGGTCTTTACCTCAACTTTATGAGCACTTGCTGAAAAACTTTTTTCTTGTTTACAAAAGGAGATACATATGGCGGTCAGTAATTTTTATGGAATGAATGGTTTTGTTGCTCATTCACCGATTGCTGGGGATTTGCAGTCATTCAGAAGATTTGAGCAGGAAAGGTATTTTGATGGGCAAAGTCTCTTTGTTCAAGATTGTAGAGTAGCACAAGTTCGAGCTAGAACATTTATCAAGTGTCTTGAACGAGATCTCAACCCGCAAGAAAAGAGCAATTCGCCTTTAGAAATACTTCTAAAACAAACTGTACAATGGTCCCACTTGAAGGAAGACAAACAGCTCTTTGGTCAAATCAATCAGGCCTTCTTTAAACAAAGAGGATACTTCTCAAGGCTGTTTTCCGGAGAATCTTGGGAAGAATGGACAGAACATCAAACGCCACTTGGAAAAGTAGCCTCTCAGTTTAGGGATTGTATTGAGAGCCGCACTCAAGTAGACAGTTTTACGAAAAAACTGGATGAAAAAGTTATTCAAAAAGCCAACGAAGAGGCAGCAGCTCTTCTCGATAGTCTTGATCATCGTAATGCAGCAATGGAGAGATCTTTTCGCATTGTGTCTAAGCATTCGTGTGCCACTGGACTTGTTGGGGGAACCTTTGGTTCCTTGCTTGCTCAGCATCCTTTGCCATTACTTTTGGGACTTAGTCAGTGTTTTCCTAGGGTAAGTGCACAACAAAAAGTTGGAAGTGAATTTCAAGTTAATACCTATACATCTTCTTGGCAGATATATCCTTCCGTAGCATTTCTTCGTAATGGACGTATTATTATTACTTGGCAAAGTTATCAAGATGAAAGTGGGAGTAGTCATGGAATTTATGGACAATTTCTCGATGAAAATAGCTCTAAAATTGGAAGTGAATTCCAAATGAATACTTATACTACTGATGATCAGACTATTCCTTCGGTGTCAAGTCTCAATAATGGCAATTTTGTTGTGTTTTGGGTTAATGGGAGTACCGTTTTTGAAGGACGGTACCAAATATTTAATG
This sequence comes from Chlamydiota bacterium, assembly GCA_003228815.1. Lineage (GTDB taxonomy): Bacteria > Chlamydiota > Chlamydiia > Chlamydiales > Rhabdochlamydiaceae > Sacchariniichlamydia. Next base: position 5,363 of record QIGB01000091.1, read on the forward strand.
GTAATGGCTCTAAAATTGGAAGCGAACTCCAATTTAGTTCCAGTATAGAGAGAGAAATTCCTTCTGCATCCAGTTTAAATAATGGAAATTTTATTGTGGCTTGGATAAGTGCTGACAATTCTGGAACCGGGGTATTTGGACAATTATTTAATGAGAGTGGCAATAAAGTGGGAAGAGAGTTTCGCATCAATACTTATGGCCTCGATGATCAACGGCGATCTGCTATAGCAAGTTTTAATAATAGCAATTTCGTTGTGGTATGGGAGAGTAATTGGCAAGATGGTGATCTTAACGGAGTTTATGGGCAATTGTTCAATGGACAAGGAAAAAAAATTAACAATGAATTTCTAGTCAATACAGAAACGGTTAATAGCCAAGCCGCTCCAAGTGTAGCAAGTTTAGATAACAATCATTTCATTGTGGCTTGGCATAGTCGGACTCAGAATGGCTCAGATTTGGGAATCTATGGCCAATTATTTGATGAAAATGGGCAAATAGGCAATGAGTTTCAAGTTAATTCCTATACCGTTAATGATCAAACCAACCCAAGTGTAGCAAGTTTAAGTAACAATCATTTCATTGTGGCTTGGCATAGTCGGGCTCAGGATGGCTCAGATTGGGGAATCTATGGCCAATTATTTGATGAAAATGGGCAAATAGGCAATGAGTTTCAAGTCAATACCTATGCAGCTGGTGCGCAAAGTTTGGGTTCATTAGCAAGACTTCAAGATGGAAATTTCATTGTGGTTTGGCAGAGTTGGTTTCAGGATGGCTCAGATTGGGGGGTTTATGGTCAGATTTTTCACGATAATCTGACCCTTTCATCGAGTTCCAGCACAACAAGCACTTTTCAAACGACTTCAACAACAACTTCACTCCCTACGACGACCACTTCAATAACTTCTGATGCCCGCAGTAGTAGTACTAGTACAACTAGCCGAATTACTACCGAAACGATTCCAGTGATTTCTGATATCACAAGCAAAACCCCTTCTACTTCATCCAATCGAAACAATAATTTTTTATGGTTTCTATTAGGTGCATCGGGTTGGGCGGCATGTTTTGTCCTAACGGGTTAT
>QIGB01000005.1 GCA_003228815.1 Chlamydiota bacterium
AAAAATTTGAAATCATTGGCGCTCTTCCCGGGGAAGAAGTCTCCTTTGAGCTAGGCCCAAAACGAAAGAAACGACGGCTCGGTTATTTGCGCGAGATCCTCAAACCTTCTACGGAGCGCCGTGCTCCTCGGTGTTCCCATGTGCCCCTCTGCGGTGGATGCGCCTTTCAGCACTGGGACTATCCCTTTCAGCTGAAGCACAAGATGGAAATTGTAAAAAAAGAATTTCATGAGCTCATTGAGGAGCATCAGCCAGAGATCCGTCCCATATTGGAATGTGATGATCCTTGGCGCTATCGAAATAAAATGGAATTTTCTTTTTCAGAAAACCGAGAAGGAGAAAAATTTTTAGGACTCATGATGGCGGGGGCGAGGGGAAAAGTGCTTTCGCTCAAAGAGTGCCATTTGACCTCAGAATGGTTTGCCGATGTGGTACGTGCCGCTCAAGCCTTTTGGGAACAAAGCGATCTTCGCGCCTATCATCACAGGACTGATAGGGGCCATTTGCGTACCTTAACGGTGCGCGAGGCCAAACAGGGGAAGGGAAAGATGGTGATGCTGACCGTTTCTGGCAACCCAGACTTTGCACTCAAGAAATCGCAGATTGCCCAGTTCGTAAAAGATATGCAAACAACCGCCCTAGATGAGGATCTCAGCATTTTTTTGCAAATCCAGCAAATTGCAAAAGGGCGTCCTACCCAGTTTTTTGAAATGCCCCTCTCTGGCCCAGATCATATTTCCGAACGATTGTATATCGAGCTTTATGGAGAAACGCATACATTTGATTTTAAAATTAGTCCTACCTCTTTTTTTCAGCCCAATACGCTTCAAGCCCAAAAATTGTACAGCTGTGGATTGCAAATGCTCTCCAACCTAGAAGACGCAGTGGTTTTTGATCTCTATTGCGGAGGGGCAACTTTGGGGCTATCGGCTGCAAAATGTGCGCGTGAAGTCGTCGGGATTGAACTCAATCACCATTCCGTATTCGATGCAGGTTGGAATCAAGAGGTAAATAAGATAAAAAATTTCTCGATCCACCGCGGCGATGTGGGAGAAGTATTGGAACATCTTAAAGAGAAACTCACCTCTCCTGATATTGTGATTGTCGACCCGCCCCGGGCAGGACTTGATGAAAAAGCTCTTTTCCATCTCAAAGAGCTTTCTCCAAAAGAAATTTTATACATTTCTTGCAATCCGAAGACGCAAGCCGCCAACATCGTCCAGCTTGTAAAACACGGCTATCAACTCAATATCCTACAACCAGTTGACCAATTTCCCCACACCCCACATATCGAAAATATTGCGCTGCTTCAAAAAACTTGATTTTCCTCTCCAAATCGGGCATAGTTTAGGAATTTGCATTAACTCGAGGTTTATTCCAATGAAAAATATTCTTATGTTTTTGTCCCTTTTCTCTTCAGCTACTCTTTTTGCTCAAGCTGAAGGAGGAGGTCGTCAAGGAAATTTTATGCAAACTCTGATCATGATTGGGATTGCAATCGTTTTCTTTTACTTCATTCTATGGCGCCCAGAAAGAAAACGCCGCAAAGCGCTAGAAAATCAGCGTGCGACCATGAAAAAAGGGGATCGCGCAACTGCTATGGGCATTATCGGCACGATCGACCAGATCAAAGACAAGTCTGTTATTCTCAAAATGATCGATGGCTCCAAGATTGAAGTTCTTAAAATGGCAATCACCGAAGTGCAACCTGCTGGAACTGCCGCCGAAGAAAAGAAAGAAGAAGCAGAAGTAAAAAAATCCTAGCCGGAGTTTTTTGAGAATTATTCGATATACGAATAATTCCATTCTTGCTATCTGTGTGAGACATGCGGATCTCACGCTGGTTGTCATTTGTTTTTCTTTGGTGCTCGGTTGTTTGGGCAGCGGACCCAGAAATCCTCTATTTGACTTGGAAAGGGGATCCCACGACCACCATGACCGTCATGTGGCATACCACGGATGGAAATGGTCCAAGCGTTGTCTACTATCAACATCCAAAAGAAAGTCAGTGGCAAAAGCAAGAAGGCACTTTCCATCGCCTGCAGAATTCCAGTGTCACTGTCCATCAAGTTGAACTCACAGGGTTAGAGCCCGACACAGAATATGCCTTTCGGTTGGAAAATGGGGAGATTCATCGTCTGCGGACATTGCCCGATGGGTTAACTAGACCCGTTAAAGCCGCCATCGGCGGAGATGCCTATTTTTACAAAGACCTTTTCCAAAAGATGAACAAAGAAGTGGCGAGTCGCGATCCCGACTTTGCCATCATTGCTGGCGATATTGCCTATACAGAAGGGCTTCGCCGTGCACTTCGTTCTCGCTACTGGAAGATCAATCGATGGGAAGAATTTTTCACCTATTGGACCCAAGATATGAAGACAAAAGAGGGGAGGCTCATTCCAATCCTCGGTGTCTTGGGCAATCACGATCTGAAAGAAGGATTCGACGATCCCTATAAAAAAGAAGTGTTTTACTACGAATTTTTTGCTTTTCCCAAAAAAGAAATTCCTTACTGGGTTTTACCGGTTGGCAGAGACCTTTGTTTCTATCTCCTCGACTCGGGCCATACCTATCCCATTGGAGGTGCGCAAGCCGAATGGCTTAAAGGCGCTCTCAAAGAGCATAAAGATGCGATTTATCGTATCCCTGTGTATCACATTGCAGCCTACCCTTCTGAAAATGCTTATACACATCGCTCTTCCAAAGACATCCGCAAGTTTTGGGTTCCGCTCTTTGAAAAATACGGTGTAAAGTTAAGCATGGAGCACGACAACCATACCTTTAAAAGAACCTTTCCTATTTGGCAGGGGGAGATCAATCCCAATGGGATCCTCTATCTTGGTGATGGGGCATGGGGTGTTGCTCCTGAAAAACCTCGGGATTATTGGTATCTCGCCAAAGCTCTTCAAACGAATAACTACTGGCTTCTCACTATTGATCGCGAAAAGATTCATGCTGAGGCTTTCGACATTGATGGGAAACTCATCGACCAGGTAGACATCACTCCTAGTAAATAAAAAACGGAAACGTCACTTCCGTTTTTCCTGGATTTTCGGAATTGACATTTCCAAAGATCCATTTATAATGAGAGGTATGTACACCAGAATACTCAAAGAACCTACCCGGAAGAGCTTTTTCCTTTTTGGACCACGAGGGACTGGAAAAACATTCTGGGTGCGAAAAAAATTCAAAAAAGGACTCTATCTCGATCTTTTGGAAAATGATCTCTTTGTTGATCTGACAGAAGATCCTGGTCTTTTGGAAGAGATCATTCCAAAAGGCTTTAAAAATTGGGTCATTATTGATGAAGTCCAAAAGATTCCCGCGCTCTTGAATGAAGTACATCGCCTCATTGAACAAAAAAAATATCGTTTCATCCTAACAGGGTCAAGTGCCCGTCAATTGCGGAAAAAAGGAGTTAATCTCTTAGCAGGAAGAGCATTGACCTATTCGATGTATCCTCTCACAGTGCAGGAATTGAAAAGCGAATTCGATCTAAAAAAAGCTCTGAAAATTGGAATGCTTCCTTCTGTGCAAAAAGAGCCCGATCCCAAAAAATATCTCACTTCTTACGTCAAGACCTATTTGCGTGAAGAAGTGTTGCATGAAGGAATTACGCGCAATCTTGGGGCATTTAGTCGTTTTTTGGTCGCAGCTAGTTTTTCCCAAGGGAGTATGCTCAATATGACCGATGTGGCTCGTGAATGTGGTATCGAGCGGAAAACGGTTGCTGGGTATTTCGATATCCTAGAAGATTTACTCCTCTCTTATCGACTTCCCGTATTTTCAAAGCGGGCAAAGCGCAGAGTAGCATCCCATCCCAAATTCTATTATTTTGATGTGGGAGTGTATCGGACGATCCGTCCAAGGGGACCATTAGATTCTCCTGAGGAGATTGGGGGGATTGCATTAGAGACTCTTTTTTTTCAGCATCTCATCGCCGTCAATGACTATTTCAATGGAGAATATGAGATTTTTTATTGGCGGACTGCTTCGGGCATAGAGGTCGATTTCATTGCTTATGGGCCAAAAGGTCTGCTTGCTTTTGAAGTGAAACGTGGAGCAAGGGATAAGCCTGCAGACTTTCAGGGTCTTCTCGAGTTCAAAAAAGAGTACC
>QIGB01000095.1 GCA_003228815.1 Chlamydiota bacterium
TGAAGTTGCCGGCCATGAGGCCATTGTCACGACTTTAAAAAATGCCATTGCAGGAAAAAGATTGGGACAAGCTTATCTTTTTTGCGGCGCGCGCGGTTGTGGGAAAACGACCCTTGCACGCCTGTTTGCAAAAGCGCTCAATTGTATCCAGCCCTCTGATGACTATGAACCCTGTAATACATGTATCCATTGCCAAGAAATTTCTGAAGGAAGAAGTCTCGACATCATTGAAATTGATGGCGCTTCTAACCGAGGTATCGATGATATCCGCCAAATCAATGAAACGGTTGGCTACGCTCCAAATCAAGGGGAGTATAAGATCTATATCATCGATGAAGTCCACATGCTCACGAAAGAGGCTTTTAATGCTCTTCTCAAAACATTGGAAGAACCCCCCCCAAATGTAAAATTCTTCTTCGCTACAACGGAACCACACAAAATCCCACAAACGATCCTGAGTCGCTGTCAGCGCTTCAATCTGAGCCGCATCCCCCAAATGGCTCTTGTCGAAAAATTGACCCACATTTGCAAAGAGCTGAAGATCGATGCAGAAAAAGAGGCACTCGTCCAAATCAGTCATCTTTCGGAAGGGTCTTTGCGCGATGCAGAATCGCTTCTCGATCAACTGATTTGCTTTGGGAAAAGCCCCATCACTCTCGATCTCACCCGCGAGGTTTTTGGTCTGCTCAAAACCGATCAGCTCTTTGCTCTTGACGAGGCCATCCACACACAAAATCAGGAAAAGGCTCTTGAACTCGCCAAACAGTTTTACGAATCAGGCAGAGACATTGGAGCTTGTATCGATAGCCTTCTTGAGCATTTTCGCGAAGTTCTTCTCATCCACCTTGGAAATCCAGCTGAGGACAAAGAATGGGCGAAGCGATATTCCAAGCAGCAATGCTTGACTCTTCTCGATACGTTGATCCAGTGGCAGCAGCAAATGCTGAAAACTCCTTTCAAGCAAATTCACCTTGAAATGCTTCTTGTCAATCTTGTCCGCAAAAGCCAACACATCCCTCTTGATCAATTGATCACCCGTCTTTTAAAACTCGAAGAAGAAATGCAGGACAAGGCTGGGCCTATTGAAGAATCATCATCAAAGTCAGTACCGCCAGTGCCGCCAACTGAAAAAACTGCACCGAATCCGGCCTCTGATGAACCAGTTCGGGAAGAAGAATTTCCTCTGCCCGCCTCTGATCTTAAGGAAGAAAACGCAAACTTGTCGGCATCTTTGCCGATAACCGAAACAAAAACACCCCTCAAAAAAGATGTGCACCCCAGCCAACACGACACTTTGATCCGTTTTGCTGCCGTCGAATTGGAGGGGTCTGTGAAACAAGGAAGTTAAATCTTATGGGAAGTGGATTTTCCAAAATGAAAAAACAAGCGCGCATGATGCAAGAGCAATATGCTCAAATGCGCGAAGAGATGCAAAAGAAAACGGTGTTCGGCACAAGCGGCAATGGCCTTGTTACGATCACGCTAAGTGGCGATCGCAACATGAAAGAGATCAAAATCAAGCCGGAATGTGTCGATCCTGAAGATATTGAAGGTTTAGAAGATCTCATACGCGCTGCCTATGAGGACGCTGCCTCAAAGCTCGAAGAAGAATCGGGTGATACAGACATCAATAGTATGATGTCATCGTTTCCTTTCTAACCTGTAACGGCCACCCGATCTCCACATAAGAAGTAGCAGTTACGGATTCTAAGGCTCAGACTTTTTTTTGTGCTTCTGTCAAGAGCTTAGAAATTTCATTGGGATCAACGAGTTCAAGAATTTCTTTTGCAAGCTGCAGGGATTCCTTAGAGGTCCATTCTCGCACAGCATGTTTGACATAAGGGAGGTAGCGGGGAGCTACGGAAAATTCTTTAATGCCAAGCCCTAGAAGAAGGGGTGTGAACAGAGTGTTCGAAGCAATTTCCCCACATACTGTCAGTGGGGTTTTTTGTTTTTTTGCTCCTACGCAGATCATTTTGATCAACCGAATGACGCTTGGATGAGCTGGATAATAGAGCTCACTCATGGAGGGGTTGTTCCGGTCAACCCCGAGGGTATATTGGACAAGGTCATTGGTTCCCAGAGAAATGAAGTCGCAATTCTGCGCGATGGCATCACAAATGAGGACAGCAGAGGGAACTTCAATCATACACCCAATCGGGAGCTCGGGAATTTTTGGGTCTTCCTTTTTCAATTCTTCTCGCACCTCTTCTATGATCTCTTTGGCTGCAAAAATTTCATTGATATCTGAGATGAGCGGGAGGAGAATGCGAACATTTCCGCCTATTGCTGCTTTGAAAATCGCTCTGAGTTGGACTCTGAACAGTTGCTGATTGCGAAGCAAGAATCGAATTCCTCGAATACCAAGGGCGGGGTTGGGTTCTGTTCTGCGATTAAAAAAGAGGCTGGGGGTTTTATCACCGCCAAGATCAAAGACCCGGATCACTACAGGACGAGAACCCATTTTTTCAATCAATTTTCGGTAGGCTTTTTGTTGATATTCTTCTGTAGGAAAGAATTCCTTTGTCTGCAAAATGAGATACTCCGTTCGGAAGAGTCCCACACCTTCATGTAGATAAGGAAATGTATCAAGGTCATGAGGATTTCCCACATTGACAAAGAATTTTATCTTGTTGCCATCTTTTGTCTTGGTTGGAAGATGATCCTGTTCGAGAAAAAATTGATAGCGGGTGGCAAGATGTTTTTGCTTCTCTTGATATTTTGCGAGTGTTTCTTCCGATGGATCAGCGATGACAAGGCCTGTGTACCCATCAACGATGATCACCTCAGCCTGCATTTCTTCTATCTCTTCCGTATCAATGTCAGAAACATAGGGAATTCCCTTGGACCTGGCGATGAGAGCGGCATGCGAGTTACCTCCACCATCTTTCGAGACAAAAGCTCCCACTTGGGCTGCATGGGCAGAAGCAGAAATCGATGGAGCAATTTCGCATGCAAAGACAATGGACCTGGCAGGAATTCCGGAAAGTTGCGCATCTTGTTTATCTCTTAAATGTCCCAAAATTCTTTTGGTTACATCCTTGACATCGACCAACCTTTCATGAAAAAAAGAATCCGATCTCTCAGTGAAACGGGTCTCATAATCCTGGATTGCGGAGCGAAAAACCGATTCGGTATTGCGCAGGTTTTGCCGAATTTTCCCTTCAATATCCTTGGTGATCAATGGATCATCGAGCATTTGAATATGGGACTCAATTGTGCTCATTGCCTCTTCGGAACCTTCACTCTCAAGATCTTGTCTCAATTGATTGAGATCTTCTTTGCTCGAGAATAAAGCACTGCGATACCGGTCGACTTCTGCATCGACTTCATCTAGAGAAATCTCAAAATCAGGGACATCTTCTTCCAGCGGGCGCAAAAAATAGGGCCTTCCGATTGCAATCCCTTCGCTAACGGGAGCCCCTTGGAATCTGATTTCTTTAAACTTTTTCATCTATATGACGGCATGGATACCCAGTCCTTTAGGGCTGGGAGGAAATGCCGCTCCTGTGTTATAGTGTTTAAAGTCGTGCTTAGCCCACGACATGACATTAAACACATCGGGGCATGCGTAGTTTTTTAATTGCGCATCCGGCGCTAGACGTACAATCGAGGTAAGCC
>QIGB01000073.1 GCA_003228815.1 Chlamydiota bacterium
TCCCCTATGGAAATGTGATTGAAAAACCGATTGCCAGGTTCCATCGTGCATCCCATTTTTCATAGAGGAAATGGGGGTGGTGAACATCTACCAGTCTAAAAGGGTGTGATTAAAAGTCCTACATAGCTAAGCGGCGTTTCTGTGTTGTATTTTTTGAAAATCCTGTTGCCATAAAAGAGCCCAGCAGCCATTTGCTCGCACAGTTCTTAGATCTGCTATCTTTTCAGCATTTTCTCGCAACCACCAGGTCCCTGGTTTCTTCAATCGTCTTTGCATTAGTGAACGGTGGCTGCTTTCTACTTTTCCCGATCCAATAGGCAACCCACTCTCTTTCGCAACTTTATACTCAAATTGGCCAGGTCGATTCTCTATGTACTTGATACAAGCCTTCAATCCATCATGTTCCGGAATCTGACTCTGTCTTTTTTTTAATTCTTGTTGCACCTCATCCACACCACCTTGTTCACATAAGTTTTTCAGCCGCTTAACCTCTGATTCTGGGTTTGTGGTCCATGCCGTTACCGCTGCTGCAAAATATTCGCAAAGATGAAACAGATCTATTAAATGGCTATATTTACATCCTGCTACTCGGTCTCCCTGCTCAGTAATCCAGCGCGCCCCATCTCCAACTCCATGCACATCAGTGTTCTCGTTCATTCCCATTTTTTCCATTACAACTCGCATTCTATCGCCCAAGTGATCCGGATTTTTAAACGATGCCGCGTATTTCCAACTAACTTCCCCTTGGCGTTGTGCGACACCTATACGTAATTCTGCCCACAAATTTTTTTTGTTTTTGCGACGATCTTTGCATTCTGCATACTCTACGAGCGGTACCATCTCGCCGTCTAATTCCATTATCATCTGCTTGCAAGGCTGTTCCTCTTGAGAAAATGCTGATATTAGGTTTTTAGCTCGCTCGGCGTGATACTCGGTAATATTCCTAACCGCACTAACGTTCAGATCAACTCCATGATGATCCTTCATCCTTGCCACAGCCATTTGAAAAGACTCTTCGACTCCAAAATCTGTCATCAGTTTTTGACAACGCTTAGAGTACGAATGATTTATAATCCCAGTCTTTTCTCGTAAGGGATCCAACGTTCGTTTATTTACGCCGCGTTTTTTGCGATGCAAAAAACACTGTTCCTCTAACTCAATTTTACCTATAGAGGTTTGCCATTGGATCTTTTTTTTTCATGAGCACGGTACGCATTATCCGCACCGATTTCTTTTTCCGCTTTTATCTTTTTTTTCTCGACCCACTCTTGCAGTAAAGCCCGTCCCGTTTTTTGAATCACATCTACGACTGCCTCTTCGGCATCATCCCCAGAATTAAGTGCTTCAAAATTATCTCCATCCGTAATATCAAGCATTTCTAAAAAACATGCTTTTAATCTAGGACTTGATCGTAAGGCTTCTAAAATCTCATTCTCATCAGAGTCTTTGATTTCCATGGCATCCATCCTGCTAAAGGTTAATCTATTATGCCCAGACTTTCTGTCAGGTATGCATAATTCGAACAATAAGTATGCCATAAAAATATTTCTCTATGTAGGACTTTTAATCACACCCTGAACATCCAATCCAATATAGACATTTTTGTTTTCATAGCTATAATTTTTCATGGCGATTCTGTCTCCTTGCCTTTTGGCATAAGTTTTTTTTTACTTTGAGAAGGATCGCTTTTTTTCTTTTTCTGCCAACATAGCAACTGAAAAATTCTTAATGAAATTTTGGGAATGGCAAACATAACGACTGCTTACGTAATATGTGTTTTTATCTTCGGAAATTCAATCTTTCAGAGGGTGTATGCGAATTGCTTTCATCGGGAGTAGCTAATATTTTTTCCTAGGAGAATGTTCTGGAAAACGGAGCACACTCAAATCGAGTTTGCGTTCGTTTGAAGAGCTTCGCCTAGGGGAAAAGAGAGCTCCAATTCCGAGGGAATGAATTCGCATACACCCTCTCAGGTTCAGGATCAGAAGAATTTTACTTTACTAATTCTGATAAGCATCATCCACAGAACCCGTATTTTGATAGCCATCAGCTTCTGACTTTGCTTGTCTTACACCATAGCCTCTCAAATTCTCAATTCCTTCCTGCCTACAATAGACATCCGCATAGTTGACATCTTGATCCCGTGGAGGAGCAAACTCAATAATTTCTGCAAAAGAAATTTCTCCTCGTTTCAAATCAGCAAAAACTTGTTCTTGTTCTTCTCTATTAGAAAAGGCCTTTTGCTTTAACACTAGGGAAAGAGCCTCGTCGATGCCCAAGCGTTTTGCAGGATCCACATTCAATAAACCCTTCACAACCTCCATAAAACTATCTGGAGCAGGATTTTTTAAGGTAGGGATTGCATCCAATTTCCTCTGGAAATAATCACTATCCCAAGAGATCATTTTTTTCATGAAATCAGTTTGATCAAACGGATATGTCCCTGTAGACATCTCCAGTAAACTGACACCCAATGCCCAAGCATCTGCTTTTGCTGCGGAAAAAGATTCAGGGTGATAATTATGACATATTTGCCGAGAAAAAGCCAGCCGCTCAGGAGAATAGTACCTAGCATCACCTAAAACTTCTTCTCTGACAATTCCACCTGACAGATCTTTTGCACAACCAAAATCAATAATGAATGATTCTCCTTTCACATCAAGGACCATGTTGCTAGGCTTCATATCGAGATGATAAATATGAGCTTTGTGCATGTGTGAAAAACCTCTCAATAAACCTTGAGCAATATGGATTAAGATTTGATCTTGCAGTTCTGGATTCAAATCAAGTCCTTTTAATCGGAGTTTTAGTTCATCACCATTGCCAAAGCCTGCTAAAGGCATGAACTGATACAACGCAGGCTTTTCTTCACTACTAATTGATTCCACAAAATCCATGATGGGCATAATATTGGGTTTTCCCTTCAGTCTCTTTTGTAAGACACCCTCATCTTTAGAGTGCTTAATTTTCACATCCCCTTTTACTTTTTTCACTCCGACAAATTCATCTGTTTTTACATTACGCGCAATGCGCAGTTTCCCGAAGTTCCCTGCTCCTAACTCGACTTTTGTTTTATTTTTCCCCTCTGGAAATACAATCTCGATTCCTGTCTGTTCGTACAGTTTTGCAGCATCTTTGCGTAAAATTTTAGTGAATAATTCATACTTTCTCCCAATTTTTGTATGCCCCTTTTCTTCGCGTACAGAAGGCAATCTGCTTTCTTTTCTAGGGCGTGCGTCAAAAGTCTCAAGTTTTCCAGATGGGATAGGAGGTTCCTCAGGGACAGTTTTTGGAAAATTTTGAAAGGAAACTCTTGCTGTGCTAGATGAGGCGCCCTCCTCCCTATCTTGAAGAGGGAATTCAGCTCTTTCAGGACCAACTGATAAATCCTTCTCTTTTCCCCGAGCCCGTTTTTTGAGAAGAAAAAACCCTGTTAGACCGATATATATAGCTCCTCCAGCCGCACCTAATAAGTACCAAAGCCAGGAGATGTTTTT
>QIGB01000081.1 GCA_003228815.1 Chlamydiota bacterium
ATAAACATTTTGTTGATTTTTCTGAGGAAATTGGATAAAGTGGGAAAAATTGCCTTAAATTAGGAGGTGAACATGGCAAAACTCTATTTTCGACATGGTACAGTAGGAAGTGCTAAGACACTGAATCTCTTGGCTGTAGCGCATAATTACAGGCAGCAAGGGAAGGATGTCCTTCTCATGAAACCTCAGTTGGATGATCGTTTTGGGGAAGGGCAAATCAAGTCACGGGCAGGACTTGAGATGTCTGCAGATGTACTGATTCGTGAAGACACTGATCTCTTTCTTCTTGATTTTGAGGGGGTTGACTGCATACTCGTCGATGAGGTCCAATTTATGGCTCCTCGGATCATTGAACAGTTACGCACAATCAGCATTGAGAAGAAAATTCCGGTGATTTGCTATGGCCTCAGGACCGATTTCCGATCCAACCTCTTTGATGGCTCTAAACGGCTTATAGAGCTGGCTGATTCGATCGAAGAGATAAAAGCGACCTGCCACTATTGCAACCGAAAATCGATCATGAATCTCAAGCATGTCAATGGGGTGGCAACAAATGAGGGCCCTTCGATTCAGATGGGGGCGGAAGAGACTTTTCTCCCTGCTTGTTATCACTGCTACCAGGAGCATCTTGCAGCTGCGCTTAGATAATATCGGCGGCGATTTTCTCTCGGATATCAGCCATGTAATCGACCATGAAATGGAGATTATGGATGCTGGCGAGGGAAAGAGCTGAGAGTTCTTTGGCTTTGAAGAGATGGTGAAGATAGGCCAATGAAAAGTTTTTGCAGGTAGGACAGGAGCATTTTTCGTCTATCGGACGGAAAGTATTGGCATTTTCTGCGCGAGTCAGTTTCACAGGGCCATGCCAAGAGAGGGCGACGCCATGGCGGGCTGCCCTTGTGGGATAGGAACTGTCAAATGTATCAATCCCAAGCGCAACTCCTAGATCAATCGACTCGATATCTCCAATGCCCAACAGGTGGTTGGGTTTTTCTTTTGGGAGTAAGGGGAGGGTATGGTTAAGGATCGAGTGCATTTCCTCTTTATTTTTCCCCATGCTCCCTCCTATGGCAAATCCGTCAAAATCGAGTTTGGTGAGGGTTTCACAGCTTTGCTTCCGAAGATCGAGGTCGATGCCGCCATGGATGACGGCATACATGGCTTGGCCGGCTCGTTTTCTTAAGTGGGCATCGAGAGAGCGTTTTTCCCAGCGATGCGTTCGGGCTAGAGATACTTTCAGGGCATCATTTTTGATGTGGTAGGGAGGGAGTTCATCAAAAGGGATGATGATATCCGCGCCGAGGTCTTTTTGGGCCTCGACAGAGCTTTCTGGAGTGAGAAGAACTTTTGAGCCATCTCGATAGGAGCGAAAAAGAACCCCTTCTTCATTGATTTTCATAACGAGATTGCCAGACTGCTTGTTGCCCCGGCCTTTCAGTTCATTGGCTACAGAGCCATAGGCGAGGCTAAAGACTTGAAAACCTCCTGAATCGGTGATGATGGGAAGGTCTCGGTTGATGAATCGATGCAAACCTCCGGCTTCTTTGATCACTTTTGTTCCTGGTTGTAGGAGGAGGTGGTAGGTATTGCAAAACATCAGCTGGAGACCTATCTCAGTGACCATTGTATTATCGAGGGCTTTGATGGTCCCATTGGTTCCGACAGCGACAAAATTGGGAGTGTCAATCACTCCATGAGGCGTGTGGATTTTGCCGACGCGGGCGGGTGATTTTTTTGATTGATGGAGAATCTCAAACATGGGATTGCATTCGTTTAAAGAGCGTCATGAGAGGTCCAATTGCGAGGATGACACCCATTTTGAGTAAGAAGCTGATCAGGATAATGTCGAAAATGCTGCTCACCATCCCCAAAAGACCGATGAGGCTAAAGAGGGTTGTGTCAACGAATTGGGAGATGCCCATCGACAGGCTACTACGAACGGGAAAAGAGGAGCGAGGAAGAATTTTAGAAATCCACCCGAAACAGCGGATGTCCAGGTGCTGGGAAATGAAAAAGACGAGGACCGAGGCGAAAAGGAGTCGAGGTGCAGGGGTGAGTAAGTGGGCATAGGAGGGGTGGGCAATATCGTAGGGGCTGGGAGCAAAGCGCAAGTGCATTTGCGACATGATGACAAAAAACACCATAAAGAAAAAGCAAATCGTGATGGCTTTTTTGCTCTCTTCCCTTCCAAAGTGTTCACGTAAGAGATTGAGACAGAGGATGCTTCCGATTGCAAAGGCGTCGCTACAGGTCACTGTAAAGCCAAAAAGGGTGATTTGCTTGAGAACAAACAAGTTGGCTAAAATTGCTTGGATACAAACTGCGGTAACGAGAGCGCCTTTCCCCAGGCGAAATGCACCATAAGAAAAAAGAAAAATAAAAAGGATCTGTATCGAGAAGGTGATTTCATTCACATGAATAAAATAGAGAAAAAGGCAATAAATCTCTAGAGATTATTCACAAATGGATTGAAAATTGAAATTTGATTTATCCTGCTTTTGCCAAGGGAGGGGTGATTTGGCAGATCTGATCCAATATGGCTTTCTCGGGTGAGGTTTTTAATGCATCGCTAATGGTTTTTGCGAAAAAGCGCCGCAGGTTTTCTTCAGTAGATTCAAGTGTGAATGGTTTTCTGTTTCGAACAGCTGCAAATACATCACTTGCCTTTACCCATGCAATTTGGGTTTTTTCCATACGATGATGATCTCTAAATTTTTTTGAAATGAAGTCTGCATTTGTCATTTTTGAGGGAGAATCTACTCTCATGAAAAACATCTTGTATCTTTGGCCAATCACATGGGAAAGTGAGATGTTTTGTTCAATAGTCTTTCTATCTCCTAAGATACCACGACTTTCTTCCCAGCATTCACGAGCAGCTGTCTGAAGGGGTGATTCTCCTTTGTCTTTGCCACCGCCAAAATCACACCAAGTGCGCTTTGTACTTCCAAATCCTTCCTTGGAGAGTAAAAAATATACCTCATTGTCTCGAATACAATAGGGGAGGACTCCAGCTCCTGAATGATCTGCTGTGCGATCGGGATTCCCTTTTTCTTCTATTCCTTGAGTGGGAATTTGGCTCCGCGAGGAAAAATATTTTGAGGCCACATACATAACGAGAGCTGCAACGGAAAGGACTGCTGCTACAATGTAAGAGATAATGGATGTTTTGGATAAGGATGTAAAAAAACCTGTAATTTGCATGACTAATATTATAAAGAAATAATAAATTTAGGCAGGGCGATCTTATGAAAAAGATTTGACAGTCTGGGTTCCATAGAGGAAATGAAAGAGGAGTATGAAATAATAGGAAAAATTTAAGCCGC
>QIGB01000035.1 GCA_003228815.1 Chlamydiota bacterium
GTGAATCTGTATGTATATACTCAATGCGCTGCAATCATTGATTCTATTGCTAACCCCTGTCAACACAACAGAAATGGATGTGGAACCAGTCGATTTTCGCGTACAGGTCTACCCTTATGGTGGATATTACTCTTACCCACCCTATTGCCCACCGGGGTATTCATATGGGCCGGGAATGAGATATGGTCGTCGGGGATTTTCCTTTTACTACGGGCCTGGATATGGCTATCCAGGGTGTTATTACTATGGCCGCCGCTACCAATATGGCCCTCGATTTTACTATAAACACCAAAGACGCCCCTATCGTCATTATGGACGCCGTCGACGTTAATTCGCTAAATGGTATGGTGCAGGAATGGCAAAAAACCCAATTGATCCTTCTCACGCCTTCCTAGAAGGGCCAGATCATCCCTTAGAGCCCTTTTTCAAGCCGAAAAGTGTAGCTGTGATCGGCGCCACAACGACTTCCAAATCGGTAGGAAATGCTGTGATGACAAATCTCATTTCCGGGGGGTTTTCCGGCAAGATTTATCCCGTCAATCCCAAATATGAAACCCTTTTTGATCTCAAATGCTATCCTTCTGTAGACCAGATTGAAGAAAGCGTCGATCTCGCCATCATCATCATCCCAGCAAAGATCGTTCCAGCCATTATTGATCAATGCGTGGCCAAAAAAATCAAAGGGGCCATCATCATCTCAGCGGGATTCAAAGAACTCGGCCCAGAAGGATTAAAACTCGAAAATGAGGTGATCGCCAAAGCAAAAGCGGGAAATTTACGCCTCGTCGGCCCCAACTGTCTTGGAATCATGAATCCCCAAATGAATTTCAATGGCACATTTGCCGCTTCTATGGCGCTGCAAGGCTCTATCGCCTTCATCAGCCAATCTGGAGCCATGTTGACATCTGTTCTCGATTGGAGTTTACAACAAAAAATCGGATTTAGTGTTTTTGCCTCTATCGGCTCAATGGTTGATGTGTCCTGGGGCGATCTGATCGACTATCTAGGAAATGACCCCAACACCAAGAGTATTTTGATCTACATGGAGACAATTGGGGATGCCAAAAAATTTCTCTCTGCGGCGAGAGAAGTCTGTATCAACAAACCCATCATCGTGATCAAACCAGGACGAACAGAAGTTGCCGCAAGAACCACAGAATCTCACACCGGAGGCTTAGCCGGAAGCGACAAAATCTTCGATGCTGCCATGCAGCGGGTTGGTGTTTTGCGGGTTTTTGCGATTAGTGATCTTTTCAATATGGCTGAAGTGCTGGCCAAACAACCACCACCCAAGGGACCACGCCTGACCATTTTAACCAATGCTGGAGGGCCTGCAGTCCTCGCAACCGATGCCACAGCTTACTATGGGGCAGAACTGACAGAAATTGCACCTGAGACCATTGAAGAACTCAATAAAGTATTACCAGACGAATGGAGCCATGGAAATCCCGTTGATCTTTTAGGAGATGCGGGGCCTAAGCGGTATGCAAACGCCCTTGAAGTAATAGTAAAGGACCCCAACACGGATGGCATTTTAGTCATTCTTTCTCCGCAAGAAATGACAGACGCTATCGGAACCGCAGAGCATCTCAAACCCTTTGCCAAAAATTCAGCAAAACCCATTCTTGCCAGTTGGATGGGTGGCCTGGTCATGGAAAGCGGCGTCAAGATCCTCAATCACGCTCATATTCCTACATTCATTTATCCCGATGACGCCTGCAAAACCTTCGCCACCATGTGGCGACAAAACTATGCGCTACAAGAGCTCTATGAAATCCCAGAGATTCGATATGACGAGGGAAAACTACAAGAAAGCGTCCAGCAAACGGAAGCCATCATCCAAAAAGCATTGAGCGAAAACAGAGAAATTCTCACCGAAGAAGAGTCCAAAAAAATACTCGCTGCCTACCATATTCCCACTGTCCAAACCCTCGTTGCCGATAGCCCTGAAGAAGCAGTAAAAGCTGCAGAAGAAATTGGGTACCCGGTCGCCATTAAAATCCACTCGGCAACCATCACCCACAAAAGCGATATTGGAGGCGTTCTTCTCAATCTCACAGACAAAGAAAGCGTGAAAAACGGCTTTAACCAAATCAAGGCCTCGGCCGCAAAAATAGGCGCAGAGCATTTTTTAGGGGTAACCGTGCAAAAAATGATATCCGACGAAGGCTACGAGATCATTTTAGGAAGTAATCTCGATCCTCAGTTCGGCCCAGTGATCCTTTTTGGAACAGGCGGGAGACTTGTCGAAATCTATCAAGACATAGCTTTTGCCCTTCCCCCACTCAACACCACGCTGACCCGCCGCCTAATGGAAAAAACGAAAATCCATCAAGTCCTAGAAAAATCGATCGACATGACCAAACTCGAAGAGATCCTCATCTCCTTTTCCGAGCTCCTCACAAAGCATCCGCACATAGCAGAATGCGACATCAATCCATTACTAGCCTCATCCGATCAAATCATCGCACTCGATGCCCGAATCATCCTCACGAAAGAACCGCTAGCACATCCAGTGATCCGACCCTATCCCAGTGAATATATAAGCAGATGCACATCAAACGATGGCGCAGAGATCCTTCTTCGACCCGTGCGTCCTGAAGACGAACCCCTCTTCATGGACTTTCATCAGCAGCTCTCAAAAGAAACCGTAAAAGCTCGTTTCTTTGAAGAACTGACTTATGAGCAAAGAATCAGCCATGAGCGGATGATCCAGATATGCCATACCGATTATGATCGAACGCTACATCTTGTTGCCATCCAAGACACTGGAATTGTGGGAACGATCCGCCTTTCCAAAGTTCCCCTCACAAGCAGTGCAAATATCACTCTCGCAATCATTGACAAAATGCAAAAAAAAGGACTGGGGACAAAACTCCTTTCCACCATTCTCGATATCGCTCGCAAAGAAAGTTTAAGAGAGGTCCACGTCCAGATACTCTCAGACAACATTGCCATGCAGAAAATGCTTAAAAAAGCAGGATTTACCCTTTCTGCCAGTCAGAAAAACCCTAAAATCATCAACGCAGTTCTTGAATTATAACTTATTTCGGCTATAATCTTTTCCTTTGGAAGAGTGGCAGAGTGGCCGAATGCGTCTGTCTTGAAAACAGAAGTCCCGCAAGGGTCCGGGGGTTCGAATCCCTCCTCTTCCGTCTTTTATTTCCTTTCTTAACTACCTCTCTCAACAGTATTTGCAACCAAGTGATGCGAATACTGCTTGGGTGCACGGTAGTTTTGTTGGGAGAGAAAACCGTTATTTTTATAATCCCATCTTTTGCAATTTCCCAAGGCAAAGTTAAAGTTCAAAAA
>QIGB01000047.1 GCA_003228815.1 Chlamydiota bacterium
GGAAAGGAGCCCATGCCGGAGGCAGACAAGCCTTGCCGGCTCCCCGGTTGAATCCCATCTTCGATGGGGTTGCACGGCAACATTCAACTGGGCAGGCATGGCGGAAAACGACGACTCATGGCCCCAGGAGGACGACTCATGACGGAAAACGACAGGTCATGGGGCATCTCAGACGGCTTTTAAACCCAGTTAGGTACAAGGTGTATTTTTATTTAATTGGCTGAATTTAGACTAACTGTTTTTAGAAGTCCAAATTCTTAACTTACGTACAAGTCCCTCCGATCAGAAACCAATCCATAAAACCTCAAAATTGCAGATTACATAGAATAGCGTTTTATCAATAATTGCACTATCACAAAAGAACCAATTTAGCAAAGATAGCCGGGTATAGATGAACGCATCAACAAGTTCATAACCCGTAGCAATTATTGATAAAATGGTGAACTGTACCGCGGCTTAACATCAGGATTCGACGAGTGAGGTCTATGGGGATTATATGGATGGCATCAAGTCAATAATTTTTTAACGAGGGCGCCGATTTGAGTTGGGTGAATTTAATAAAATGAAGAATTAGACCTTTCGGCGCCCCCATTGTTGTTTGAAAATACTGATAAGAGTGCTGAATCATATTTGTATATCCATCTATGGCAGAAAGCGTGCGCAGCTATACTGTCGTGCTTTAACAGCAACTTTTTAATCTCAGATGATAAACGTCAAGACAGATATAGTGGCTATGATGAATTCAAATCATTTTTTGGCAACTTTCTGATTGGTATCATTTTACCCTCCTTGCATTTTGGACAGCAGCTAATGTCTATGCCGGTCAATCGGAGCATCATTTCGCTGATGCTCTCTTTAATTTTCTCTGGCAATGTGGCATCCGGATCGATTAATTTTCTAATAAGCGGGATCTGTTCTTTTTTGTTTGTGTGAGCTAAAAAGCCGAAGTATCGGATTTTAAAAAAGCCCTTTGGCAGGACATGAAGCAAAAATCGGCGAATAAACTCATCGGCATCAAGGGTCATTTCTTTGATTTCATTGTCTTTTTTCCGATCTTTGTAGGTAAAAGTAACCCTGCCGTTATCAATGGAGATGATCCGGTTGTTTGATATGGCAACCCGGTGAGTGTAGCGGCGAGTGTCAAGAGAGTTGTCACCTGAGCCATGGCTTAGGCCACCTTTTTTAAACAATGCATCTGGTTAGCGTCGTTCTTTTTTTCAGGATTCAGCCAAACCAAATGCACTGGGTTCCAATTGCGTATATTTTTTGACCATCGATTCGGATTTCGGTTCCGGGCCTTTTCATACACTTTCTTTCGGTTAGCGAGGATTTGTTGCTCACGGCCAAAATGACGATCATCCGGAGTAACGAAACGAATCGAACTATGCAGATGCTGTGTATTGTACCACAAGACGAATCCATCGACCCAGAACTGCGCCTGCTCAACGTTTTCAAATGGTTTTGAGGGATACTCGGGTCGATATTTCATCGTTCGAAAAAGCGATTCAGAATATGGATTGTCATTGCTGACGCTGGGCCGTGAAAAAGATGGGGTGACTCCCAGTTTGTGTAAAGTAGCCAGCATGGTGGCACCTTTCATCGGACCGCCGTTATCGGAGTGAAGCACGAGTTCTTCGGGCTGCACGCCGTGGATCATGCACGCATGGGCCAATAACATCGAGCTGTGGTCCATGGATTCTTCGGCAAACACCTGGGCGTCGATAATTTTACGGCTCCAAACATCGACAATCATGTAAAGATAGAAAAATAGACCCCGAACCGAAGTCTTCAAATACGTGATGTCCCAACTCCATACTTGGCATGGGCCGGTGGCCACATGCTCTTGTGGATGACGAGATACAGCGGGTTTTGAAGCCTGACGATGGGTCAGCATCTTATGCTCTTTGAGAACTCGGTAAAAAGTCGATTCAGAGGCCAAATAAAGACCTTGATCCGCAAGCTTGGGCACGATCTGCTTGGGACAAAGATCCCGGAACGGCACACTATTGGATATATCGAGTATCTGTTGCCTTTCCGCAGCGCTGAGTTTGTTCGCAGGTGCTGTCGAAGGACCCTTGCGCTGGTCTTGTCCGCCGCCTTGTTGACGCCACCTGATGATCGTACGGGCACTGAGCCCCATCGTGGCTGCAGCTTTTTTCAGCCGAGCACCGGATTCAACTGCCTTGTCAATAAGATTGATGATCATTTTCCGTTGCTCCCGGCTGTGGGGTCGTCCTCGTCCCCCCAGATCTGCTGGACTTTTTTTTTCAAAACCAAGAGGGCCGCCGTCTCTGCCAGGGCTTTGTCCTTTCGATTGAGCTCCTTTTCCAGGGCTCGAATGCGTTTGGCATCAACGTTTTTTGCTCTGGATTTCTTTTTAGAGAAACCGTTTTGCAGCGCATTGAGCATCTGCGAACGCCACTGGTCAAGATGGCTCTGATGCAGGCCCTTGCTGCGCAAAAAAGCGCCGAGCTGCTCATCATCAAGCGAGAAAGCTTCCACGACGACCTTGAGTTTATCTTCTGCACTCCAATCGTTGGGGCGCTTGGAATCGGTTATTTTAGCCATTTTTGTATACTCATGTGCATTGTTGGGGACAGCATACGATGGGCCGACTCCGGCCATGCGCAACCATTTAGAAAGCGTTGATTGGGGAACATCGACTTGTTTGGACAACGCCGTAGCCGATATCGCATCTGGACCTGTCATTTTTTGTATCATCGTATTTTTGAACATATCGGGATACTGCATGTCAACCTCCTCCGCCCCCAAAATGAATTTTGCGGAGAAATATTTGGCCGCCGCTGATGGGGAGGCCCCCCGGGGGGCCTCCCCATCGGCGATCAACTCGCTCAGAGGTGACAACTATCCTAACACAGGGGGATACCTCCTTGGTAAAAAGTTAATAAAAGTAGGACGCTTTACCTGGAGGTATTACAAAACAATATTGCTTGGATCAAGAG
>QIGB01000032.1 GCA_003228815.1 Chlamydiota bacterium
GCATCACAAAAAAAGACCTCGAATCCTACATCTCTAAAAAAGAAAAGCCTTGCCCTTCTGCGCTACCTATAGGCGGAGAAGTTGAAAGAATCAAGATGACCGGGATGCGCAAGGCCATTGCTGAAAATATGGTTCGCTCCTTTTATCAAGCGCCCCATGCTTCTCTCATCTGCGAGGTCGATGTCACCGATGCAATGAATACCATCAAGCAGGGAAAAGAAGCCTTTCTGAAAAAATATGGTGTAAAAATCACCATCACCTCCTTTGTTGCCCGAGCGATTGCTAGAGCTCTGCGCGAATATCCCTTACTGAACGCCTCACTTGATGATGATACCATCGTCGTCAAGCGCTTCGTCAACTTAGGCATTGCCGTCAGTGTCGAGCAAGGAATCATGGTCCCTGTGATCAAAGGATGCCAGACCATGCATTTGCATGAAATTGCCACTACCGTTGCCGATTTTGCACAAAAAGCCCGTACCAATTCCCTCCAGCCCGATGACGTGAAAGAAGGAACAATCACCATGACCAACTTTGGGATCACAGGGATCCAGATAGGCATCCCCATCATCCGCTACCCCGAGGTGGCCATCGTGGGAATTGGGGGCATCAAGAAAAAAGTAGTAGTCCTCGAAGATGATAGCTTTGGAGCAAGGCAAATCATGAACATTTGCCTCACCTTTGACCACAGAGTGATCGATGGGATCTATGGTTGCAACTTCCTTAATGCTCTCAAAAAGCACTTAGAAGAGGATTTAGAACTCGACTCCTAATCCAAAACTGAGACCGTGTAAAGAGAGATCGCCCTGGTTTGTGACCACCTTTCCCGGCGCATTTTCCTCCACAAAACGAACCAGCTGATTTTGTCCCGGAAGGAGAAAAAGCTCAAAGGCCACCTGACCATAGACGCAAGATCCTCCCAAACGGAGGCCCAAAGCTGTCTGAAGCATGTTTTTCATCTGGGAATACTCATCGAAAAACTTCACTGGTGCAATGTCTTGATGAATATAAAGATCCCCAAATAGCAAAGAAAAAGCGCTGCGAGCATAGAGCTTCAGCCAGCTGCAAAAAGCCCAAACACCCTCAAAACCCACCTCAGGGCCCACACCCCAAAACTTGTTTTTCATCGAGATGTCTGCATTTTGTTTCAGCTTATGACGGATTTCCCCATATCGAAGGCCCCAAAAAGGCTGCAGAGAAAAACAGGGAGAAATACACCACACCCGTTCCAGAAGAAGATCAGCAAGCCCCATATGCAACCGCCATAAGTTTGAAATTTCTCCCTCATCTTGCGAAAACCCCCAAAGCGAAATTCCTGTCTTTTCTGAGCGTGTACGGGCGTGGAAATGCAAAAACTCTGCCATTACTTCCCAGCAATCATGGGGCAATACGAATTTCACCCTTGCCCGTGCTCCAAAATGGCTTTGAAAGTCAGGAGAAAGGACCCTCTCCTCATGGATGGCATAGCTAGCTCCATTTTCCCTTGCTTGAAAATAGAGAGCGTCAGCTTGGATGTCGAATGGCATAAAAAAACTATAACTTCCCTTGTGTTTATCCTAAACTCAAAAATAGCCTTTTCTTTCAGGGGAGTAAAAAGAAAACCCAAATTTTTAATTTGACAGCAATTAGGTAATCTTATTTATAAAATAATTATTGCTGTTTTTAAAAAACAAGTGGCGTGCTATAATATATTAAAAATAATAACAAGGAGTGTAATATGCCTTTAAGATTATCTGTAGACCTGCCTAAAACAGAAGTTTCTAAGCAGAATTTTTTCCAGCATCTTTCAAAGCCTGGTTTTGACAAGCAATTTCATGTCAATTGGAATAACCGTGTTGTTAACAGGGAATTGTATGCTATTTCTGAGACCTCAATGCCTTGGAGAGTCCATCCTATCCGTCTTTTTATGAGACCTCAGACAGCTGCGGCAAAATTGGAAACAGTGAGAAATCTTACTACTCTTGTTAACAGAGAAAAAAAAGCAATTGTGGGTGGTTCTCAATATAATGTGAAGCATATCGTTGAAAATTTAAATCGTATTCGTGATCGAATGGTTCGTCATACGCAACCAAATGAAGCATGGCAAATTCGCTTGCATTTTAATACGGCTACCAACGCCCTGCAGGAAGCTCGTCAAGCACATCTACAAGATAGAGCAAAAGAGTGGAGGAAAAATGTTGTTCAAAATCCTGCAAGTTGGGAAGCGTTCTTTAAAAATAGAAGGCTGAGTGTTGCAACAAAAGTAGCTGTTGCGCAAAAAATTGCAGCCATGATCCAGGAAAGTGCACCCCTTCTCCGTTACACAAAAGTCGACACACAAAAAATGATCAAAACTTTGATACAGGTCAAAGGAAGAGTCACAAATCTCCCCAAGAATGAGGCAGCATCCAAGAAAGCAATTGAAGCGGCCTTTAATCGAGCGATTGCAGAGCTCGGAGATATTGGCAGACTCATTAAGAAAGATTGGGATGGAACCTTGAGAGGTTGGACTTGGAACCATACTCTTGGTCCTGTTACAAACAGAGTTCTTCTTCCTGTTGTAAACCTACCCGTTAAAGTAACCAAGTATGCTACGAAAAAAGCTGTCAGCGCTGCATGGGGAGTAGTCAATTTACCTATCAGAGTAACCAACTTTGCTGTAAGAAAAACGGTTAGTCTTGGATTGGAAGCAGTGAAGCTGCCCTTCAGAATGGTTGGCGCAGCCCTTTCTAGAAGGAAGTAAAACGATCTAAAAAAACCTCCGAGTAAATCGGAGGTTTTTTCTTTGAATAAGCTTGTTTTTCTTTTTCTTTAATTTTCTCTGGAGCTCCTTAGGGCCCGTAAAGAAATAACCTGACAATCCTCGAGCAGGAAAACGGTTCAGATCTTGAGGATTTTTCCGCAGTAGATATTCCTGCAAT
>QIGB01000096.1 GCA_003228815.1 Chlamydiota bacterium
GAACGCACCCTCTATAAAATACCAAAAAACTACTTTATAAAATTCCACTGCATTGAAAAGTCCGCTTTCTGAAGCAATCATCTTTTCTAAATTTCCAGCAGGTACTAGTGGGACTATGGGAGCATCCTCGAAGTCAATCTTTGGAAAAGAATTGGCAACAAAAAGCAATGTTTTAAGCTCAGGATTCGACGAGAGCTTTAGATATTCAAGTTGCGGAGCATTGATCTTTAGCGAAGTGAGACGCGGGCACTTTGTGATTTGCAGTATGCGGAGTTTAGGAAACTGCACAAAGGAAAAATTCAAAGCTGGCGGGAAAGCACCGATTTTTGCACGGCTAAGATACAACTCTTCTAATTGTGGACACATGGCAGCTATATCCACTAAGCAACGAGAGTCAATCTGAGGAGAATTTTTCAAATCTAGGATTCTTAAATTTGGATGCAAAAAAGGCAAAAGGTTCCTGCGATTTAATACAGCACAATCTCTTAAAACCACACATCTCGGTTTGATGATACAATCTTCTAAAAGGTGGGCAACATATTTGAGGACTAATTCCTGACGGAGGATATTGGGACCTACAGCAGATCGTAAATGCGCAAAGTGTCCTTGTAAGACATGATGACCAGCGGTGCTTGTTGTATAACTGACCTGATCATCTGTTTGTCCACTACCGATTAACAGCTCTTTGAGAGCTTCTTTTGGGGAGTAAGCTGCTTCTTCGATTTCTTTTTTACTGGGCGGTGTCTGAAAAGACGCTTTTTTAAATTCTGCCATGGTGAGAGAACTAGCTGCTTTCCTCCCAATGGCAGTAGCATATCGTGTCGCAATAGTGGGTTGTTTTTGAGCTGCTATGTAAGAGCGAAAAATTCTTTCACCTACTTTAGTATTTTCAATGGGCAAATCGGATCGCAAAGAAATGAATTCTTTGAGAAGATCAAAACAAAAGACTTTAGCGTTTTCGGTCTCTGCTTTTGTAATCGCTGTTTTCAGCTTATTTGCTTGCAATCTACAAGCAAGGATACTACCTGGAGAAAAAAGGATGCTCGATGTGAACGAGTCCTCTTCTCCATCTCTTAAATCTTCTTTTGGAACCTCTAAAACAACTGGCCTACCCTCTGCATTGAATAGAGAATTATACTCTTTTTCTTTAGCGATTACTTCTTCGAGCCAAGAAGGAAAAATCAAATCGAAATCAAGTGATGAAAATTCCCTCAAAACTTCTGGATCCAAGGCCATAGGATGTTTTGATAGAAAAAACAGGACACAGGCAAAATTGATTTTGGAAAAAAGCAAGCTTTCTTGGGTCGGAAAAACAAAAGCAATGTCGTTATCTATAGAAAAAATTTTTCCGTGATCGCTCATTACATAGTTTGATAACCGGCCATCGCCTGTCCTGGTGAGGATGGAACACAAGATCAGCCAAGACCATTGTTTTTCATCTATGTTGGAAAAAAGATCTCCCTCTGCAGCTTTTTTGGATATTGTAGGATGATCGATCGTTTCAGAGATAAGCACTGGATACTCTCTTGTCTTCCCATCTTTTATTACAGTAAATCTCGCTAAAGTATTTGCAGGGCTCAATTGTCCTGCAATTCGATAATAGAGATCATAAAGAGCGTATTCCATGAGCGGATGCGTGGGCCACATTTTAAAGTGGAGTTTATGCTCTTTCCAAGTAAAAGAGGTGACACGATGTTTGCTTTCACAAGTATCTTTTATCTTTTCTTGATCATCGAGGATTTGTTTAGCTACATCAGGGTGGAGATAACGTACACCATCGATACAAGGCGCTGTTATCTGGACTTGTATCCCCTCAACGGAATGGGGTGTTGTGATAGCTTGGAGACTAGCAAATAGAGCTTCTTCTCGCATCCGTTTTTCCTGTCGAAAACCAACGGAATTGGGCATCTTAGCTAAAAAGGCGATGAGGGAAGGGTTTTTTAGGTTTTCGAGATATGCCTGCTGCAAAACTTCCCCTTTAGAAACCTCTCCTATGTGGTGATAGTATATTTTATGTCGTTCCACAGGAGCATCTATGCTCTCTAAAAATTGAGCTACTTGACGTATAAGGGGGATCAGAAGTTTGGGGTTTTGTGTGTAGTCTGGATCAGAAAGAGCTTGTGTCATAGCTACGCTGACAAGATCAAGGGACTTTATGGAAGTAAGTTTTGGGACATGATAGAGGGGGAAAATCACTAGATAGAAAATTTTTTCCAGGGAATCGATGATCGATCGGTTTGCCGTAAAAACCCTCTCTAGGGTATCAGAAGGAGGAAAATAGAGATCGTCTCTTTGTTCAGAATAGAATCTCTGGAGGTCTACTCGTAATTGGAAAAGAAAAGAGACTGCCTCTTTTAAGAGTTTTTGGCTATCGACGTTAAAGCGATCTCCAAGCGCATCTATGATATCGAGGGTATTTGTTTCTTTCACATGATCATAAAGGGCTAAATCCCCAAGTATGTGAAAAAGGGGCTCCATGAATTGGTTCTTGAGTTTGATCGTTTTCAGCGCGGTAGAAAAGGGTGTCTTCCATATTTCTTGATAATCTGTTTTTCTGATTCCTATGTGCTGCAATGCTCGTTGTTTTAAAGGATCTTCCACGCAAGTATCGATCACTCGTTGGCTTTCTTCTTGGTAATTTTCATGTAATGTGGGATCAGTCGCATAGAGAGAACTTGTCCGCAACACCGTATGTTGGATGCTTGTGGGGCCCTCAGAATCTAGTTCTTTTTGCAAGTCTGCCAAATTTGTCGGCGTTGTAATCAACCGATCGTCCTTTCTGGGACTTTGGTCGAGATATA
>QIGB01000076.1 GCA_003228815.1 Chlamydiota bacterium
TTTTTTCTTGGGAAGAAAAAAGGATCCGACCTTTGCCGGATCCCCTTGAGAATACCCTGTGTTATTATGGTTAGAAGCTAAACTTGACAGTAAGAGTCCACCCTTGTGTGTCGAGATCTCCACGACGTTGGTGATAGACGTTTTCTCCTTGATTGTTTGGAAGGCCAGGGACGTTTATTCGATCATCAATGCGGACAATTCTCCATAATTGGTTTTGATCAAAGAAGAGGTGATGTTCCCAACTGAGTGCAATCATGAAACCATATTGACAATCACAAAACAGAGTGGACCACTGCACGCCAAGTGCAAGATCAAGCATAGCGCGAGAAGCACGGAAAGAATCCTCACACTCTGCGACCTTAACCTTATCATGTGGATTTGATGCCCTGCGATTTTCTTCATCATAATCAATGTTAAATCTGCCATAGATGATCGAAGCAGCAAGATTACTATAGAAGGCCCATCCGCATCCAAAATTCCATGTAGAATCTAATCCTGTACGGAGTCCTACTCCTTTGAAATCATTATCCATATCAACTTCATTGTTGAAAGCGTCTTGGAGGGGTTCAGCAGTTCTTTCTGACCAACTGCCCCCTTTATGTTGGATTTCAAAGTGTTGATCGATAAAAGCAATGCGCATTCCTACAAAAGGACGGATAGCAAAATATTTACTGGTCCAGAAGTTGCGTCCCAATTCAATATCTACGAGATTGAGCTGGAATTTCCAATGGGTTTCGATATCGGTTGCATAAAGAACCGATCCTTGCGCTGGAGCAAAAGCGGACCAAAGAGGAAGCAAGGTATGATTATCATCAATTTCTGCTTCGATGTGATCATTGGCTTTGCCGCGATACCATGTCCAAAGAACGTCGATATCCCAGCTATCACAAGTAGTGCAGTACCCAAGACCAACTTTAAAGCCAAAGTCCCATTTAAAATCGGGAAGTTTATTTTCAGAATTGATGAGATCATTTAGGACTCCTATTTTTGCTAAAAGACCGGAGTCGTCGTTAGCCACATTGGGATTTTTGACGTGGTTATCAATAGCGTATTCCATTCCATCTTGGTGGGCATTCCAGTAAAAGCCAGCAGCAGTGATGGTGAAATCGCCATTGCAAGTCAAAGGACAAACAGGGGCGTTTACGCCATAGTTTTCAGGTCCAAGGCAGTACGTTCTGCAGCAATCATCTGGATAACAGGTAGCTGGAGGTTCAGGAGCACATTCGTCCCCACCTCTAGCAGCAGCAGCTACATTGGTCATACCAAAAATGGATAATGCAAGTAAGGATTTCTGCATGAGTAAACCTCCAAAGATATGTTTTCTTGTCTCTTGATATATATAGAACTTTTTTTCTTGAAAAGAAAAAAGGGTCCGGGCTTTTGCCGGATCCCATTGAGAATAACGTTTCGAGATTCGATTAGAATTCAAATTGCACCTTGAGTGTCCAGCCTTGTGTATCAAGGTTTCCGCGACGCTGGAAGAAGACATTTTCTCCTCTATCTTCATCATCAAGCTCTCCAATACGATTCACTCTCCATAATTGGTTTTGATGGAAGAAGAGATGATTTTCCCAGCCAAGTTGAATTGTAAATCGATATTGGCAATCACAAAAGAGAGAAGCCCATTGGATCCCAAGAGCAAGATCTAGCATGCCACGCGATGCGCGGAAAGATTCTTCATTTTCGAGTACTTTGATTTTATCGTGTGGAGAAGAAACCTCCCGATTTTCTTCGTCATGATCTAAAGAAAATCGTCCATAGACAATGGAAGCTGCGAAATTGCCATATAGTCCCCATCCGCATCCAAAGTTCCAAACCGTGTCAAATCCAGAACGAACTCCGACTCCTTTAAAATCATTTTCGAGATCCACTTCATTGTTGAAAGCAGGGTTGCCAAGAATTGCGGACCAAATTCCTCCCTTATGCTGGATTTCAAAGTTTTGCTCTAGATATGCAATGCGAAGTCCTGCAAAGGGACGGAAAGAGAGGTGTTTACTGGTCCAGTATTCGCGTCCCAACTCGATATCTATAAGATTGAGTTGGATTTTCCAATGGGTTTCAATATCTGTTGCAAATAGTGTAATACTGGATACCTCAAGTTCAGGTGCATAAGCAGACCAAAGAGGAATAAGAGAGTGATTGTCATCAATTTCTGTTTCAATATGATCATTTGCTTTCCCACGATACCAAGTCCAGACAACTCCAAAATCCCATCCATCACAAGTCGTGTTGTATCCAAGGCCAACTTTGAAGCCCCAGTCCCATTTAAAATCAGGAGTTTCGTATTTTGCATCGATGAGATTGTTTATCTCCCCGTAAGAAAAAATATCGTCCGGATTCTTTACGCTATTGTCAATGGCATATTCCATCCCATCCTGGTGAGCAATCCAGTAAAAACCAGCAGCGCTAATGACCCAGTCTCCATTACAAGTATAAGGGCGGACAGGAGCATTGACGCCATAATTCTCAGGTCCGAGGCAATAGCAATGATTGCAGTTCTCGGGATAGCAAGTGGCTGGAGGCTCAGGCTCGCAATTGTCTGTGCCTCTAGCAGCAACAGCTATGTTGGTTGCACCAAGGATTGATAAAGCAAGTAAGGATTTCTGCATAGGATCTCTCCAAATAAATG
Organism: Chlamydiota bacterium; assembly: GCA_003228815.1. GTDB lineage: Bacteria > Chlamydiota > Chlamydiia > Chlamydiales > Rhabdochlamydiaceae > Sacchariniichlamydia. The sequence goes on from QIGB01000076.1 coordinate 2,630, forward strand.
TTTCTCTAGTACTTGTCAAGGATAAGTTTTTTCTTGGAAAGAAAAAAGGATCCGACAGTTGTCGGATCCCCTTGAGAATAACATTTAAGGATTAGATTAGAACTCGAACTGCACCTTAAGAGTCCAGCCTTGCGTGTCGAGGGTGCCACGACGTTGGAAGAAGACATTTTCTCCCGAATCGTTCGGAAATTTCGTTAAAATATCATCCCCAATACGGTTGACTCTCCACAATTGGTTTTGATGGAAAAAGAGATGCTGTTCCCAGCCAAGTTGAACAGTAAATCCATATTGGCAATCACAGAAGAGAGAATGCCACTGGATCCCAAGTCCTAAGTCGAGCATAGCACGTGAAGCATGAAAGGATTCTTCGGTTTCAAGGATTTTGATTTTGTTATAAGGAGAGGCAGCTTCACGAATTTCTTCGTCTTGATCTAGTGAAAATCTTCCATAAATAATCGAAGCTGCAAAATTGCCATAAAGCCCCCATCCACATCCAAAATTCCAAACGGTGTCAAATCCTGCACGGAGCCCAACACCTTTAAAATCATTATCGAGATCAACTTCATCATTGAAAGCAGGAGCCGCAGAGGTAGCAGACCAACTTCCTCCCTTATGTTGAATTTCAAAATTTTGTTCGATAAAAGCAATCCGAAGGCCCACGAAGGGTCGGAAAGAAAGATATTTACTTGTCCAGTATTCGCGTCCTAACTCGATATCGATGAGATTGAGTTGCAGTTTCCAATGAGTTTCAATATCTGTTGCCCACAAAATCCCATAAGTAGGTTGCGGTGTTGTACTTCCTGGGATACCAGATGAGCTGAAAGCAGACCAGAGGGGAAGTAAGGTCTGATTGTCTTCAGTTTCTCTTTCAATATGATCGTTCGCTTTCCCCCGGTACCAAGTCCAAACAACCCCAAAATCCCATCCATCACAAGTTGTGTTATATCCAAGGCCGACTTTGAAGCCAAAGTCCCATTTAAAATCAGGGGTCTCGTATTCTGCATTGATCAAATTGTTAAGTTCAAAAAGTGTGTTAAGAAATTGTTGGCCTCCGCCATTCGGATTCTGCACGCTACTGTCAACGGCATATTCCATCCCATCCTGATGAGCATTCCAATAAAAGCCCGCCGCGCTAATGACCCAATCTCCATTACAAGTAACGGGACGGACAGGGGCATTGACTCCATAGTTCTCGGGCCCGAGGCAATAACAATGGTTGCAGTTCTCGGGATAGCAGGTGGCTGGGGGCTCAGGAGCGCAATTGTCCGCGCCTCTGGCAGCGACAGCTATGTTGGTTGCACCAAGGATTGATAAAGCAAGTAAGGATTTCTGCATAGGATCTCTCCAAATAAATGTTTCTCTAGTACTTGTCA
>QIGB01000107.1 GCA_003228815.1 Chlamydiota bacterium
CTGACTTTGACGTTCGTGAAGAGGGTGGCGCAATCGTTGTTAACGAATACAAGACAGCAGTCTTCTCAGAAAGAGATCCAGCGAAACTTCCCTGGAAAGAATTAAACGTCGATTATGTGATCGAATCAACAGGCCTCTTTACAACAGTAGAAGATGCCCAAAAGCACCTGCAAGCTGGAGCAAAAAGAGTCTTACTTACCGCTCCTGGAAAAGGAGACATTCCCACTTTTGTGATGGGAGTCAATCATATGAACTATGATCCCAAAGCGGATAAAATCGTCTCGAATGCTTCCTGTACAACAAACTGTTTAGCACCTTTGACAAAAGTACTACTCGATAATTTTGGAATCGAGGAAGGGCTGATGACCACCATTCATTCGGTCACAGCCTCCCAACCCACAGTAGACGGCCCCTCCAAGAAAGATTTTCGGGGTGGTCGCGCTGCAGGGATGAATATAATTCCTTCATCCACCGGAGCGGCAAAAGCCGTTGCTCTCGCAATCCCAGAGGTGAAAGGAAAGCTCACTGGTATGGCATTTCGCATCCCTACAATCGACGTGTCGGCTGTAGATCTAACCGTTCGCGTTGCCAAAGATACCAGTTATCAAGAAATTTGTGCGGCATATAAGAATGCATCTGAAGGTTCCATGAAGGGAATCCTTCAATACACCGATGAACCCGTTGTTTCAACAGATTTTATTGGCAGTCATTATTCGTGTATTTTTGACCAAGAAGCTGGGATTGCTCTGAATAGCCGTTTTTACAAATTAGTTGCATGGTACGACAATGAATTTGGGTATTCCACCCGTGTTGTTGACCTGCTTAAATATATGGAATCTAAAGAACAATAAACCCGGATAAATTCGTGAATTTTACTAGAGAACCTATCATCGAAACCATCATCACCCCGAAAGAGGGTCATAAACTTGTCATCCGCAATACAAAAGGAAGTGGTGGTGAAGAATACATTGTTGATGCCATTGAAGTGGTATCATTTGGACATTCCTTCTTTTTCCGATCGCTTGAACGTCCCAAGTCTTTTATCGTTCCCGTTTCAGATTATGAAGTGGTTGAAACAAAAGAGACACGAGTCGTCCTCAAAAACGCCACATTTGAGCGTTCGATCAAAATTGGAGGCGGAAAAGCTTCTAAAGAGAAGCCAGCAACTGCTGAAGTCGAAGAGCAAGAGCCAGCAGCAGTTGAGCAACGCCTTGAGAAAAAGCGAGAACGCCGCCGTCACCGCAGACGCCGGACTAGCACCATTGAAGAAGGGACAAAAGCAAAAGAAGAAGTGAAGCCTCAAGAGGAAAAGGCTGCTGAAGGAGGTGGTGCCGTTGATGAAACAATTGTTTCATCATCGATAGTCAGGCGACTTATCCCTCCTCCCACCACCCTCATCTCCGAAAAAATCTCCAAAGCAAAAGCTGCAGATGCTGAGGCAGTTGAAGGAAATGTTCTTCCCGAGCAAGTAGAAGAAAAGAAGAAGCCCAAGAGGACTCGCAGAAAGAAGAAAACCGATGATGAGCCCCCCAAAGAAGAGAGTTCTTCAGAAGAAAAAGGGGAAGCTCCTCCCACCGAAGAAGACATCTCTCCATCTGCGGAAGAAACCCCTCCATCTCAAGAAGAAGGCCCTCCTCCTGAAGAAGGCTTTTTTCCTACAGAGGAGCAAAACCCCCCTTCTCAAGAAGAAGGCAGTGATATGCAGCGGGTTGGCGCAGAAGAAATGGAGACCGTTTCTAGCACTTCCTTTTCTTCATCGGAAGAGCGAAGTGGCCCCAACTTCTTTGGAAAAATTTGGTAGATCCAAGACCCTGCCTCTTTTCGGAGGCGGGGCTTTTCAAAGACACACTATTTGTGGATTTATTTCTCGGTTTTGATATAAGGGCAAAAAAGAGGTGAAACCATGAAAAATCTTATTCTTGCTTGTATCTTAGTTTTTGCATTTGGTTGTAATTTTGCAAAAAAAACACCCCCTCATGTCATTAATGACCAGCAGAGCCCTCGTTTTCTCTATGTGCTCAATGCGCAATTTGGGAAATACGATGATGGAAAGTTAACCTTAAAAGGGATTCCTTCCGTTCTTTACTTTTCCGATCGACCCAATCGCTTAGCTGGGCATACAACTATTGAGCAGTTTACCAAGCTTTGGGAGCAAGATAGCTTTAAAAAAGATCCGCCCAACGGCAATCTTTCCATTTTAGATCAGAAAAATGAGCAAGAGATCCTTATCGAACTTTCTAATCCTAAAGTAGGAACCGACTGTATTGCCTTTGATGTACGACTTCTCAAAGGGGAAATACCTCAACAATTCAAAAGCAGTGCCCTCTTCATTGATTTGGATTCTCCTACAAACCAGTCCCTGGCGTATGAGAATTTTGGAGAGGACTTCCACGCGGTCGACTGCTCTTGCGCAGACACTTCCGAATAAAGAACGTTCTGTCTTTTGAAGAAAGTAGAGGTATACCAGACTCGGCCATAAACTTGGAATTTCCATCGGCATCTTTTTCGCCTCAGCACATTGCTCGATCTTGCAAACTTCCCTAAGTTTGCGGCGATCTCCGCAATGCTGCTGAGACGCAAAATCTCT
>QIGB01000046.1 GCA_003228815.1 Chlamydiota bacterium
TACATGCTCAAAAATATTGATCGAAAACTTTTTAACCAATCCGTCATGTCTGCGGGCATCCAGTTTCCACGCATTTTATGGACGATGTCTGGATTCCCGCTTCCGCAGAGATTTTAATGGTGCAATTTATTTTACATTCACCTTTTCATTGGTTGTAAGGTTTTGATTTTTTGGTTTTCATCAAGATGACAGGGCGCTTAAAGATCAGGCCAAGAACCAAGTCTCGACTTTGCATCAGATTCCAAAAAAACGGATAGGGTTTCACGGGAGAGCTTCCCTAAAATGAACCCTGTCATCTTGATGAAAACCAAAAAAAGAGTTCATCTCCTACTTGAACCGAAAATCAAGTTTAAAATCATAGAGCCAGGGGATCCTTGGGCTTATTCCTTCTAAGGATAGCCTTTTGGGCAAGTTTTCATAGTGCTTTTTCATGAGATCGGCATTTGGGACGTTATAATATGTAACTATAATGGTATCGTGCTTTACCCGAATGTCACCTTCCAATCCCCTGAAGAAGTCTTTAGCCAGGTGTTCGGCATCCCATTGAGCAACTGGATGTCCGATCCGTTCTCGCATCATATAGCATGCAGCTTGGGCGATTAGAGCCATGCTCATTTGGCCGTAGCGGATATTTAAATTCATTGTCCCAGCGCGATGCCACCCAAGAGCTTGGTCATTCTTGAAAAACTCTTCAATGTGCCATCGTGCAGGATAATTCGTGGACAGATCTTCTATTTCGTCTCGATCACTGGTGCATAAAAAGGATTTAAAGTCATAATCGGAGTGTTGTTCCCCTTTACGCTGAACCAATTGATGGTAAGGTCCATGATTGCTTCTACTCATCTGGTACAGACCTTTTTTTGTGGCATAGCCAGCCCAATGCCGCGTAAAAGCCTCATCAGGCAGATTGCGAACCGTTTTTACAACAGAGGGATTGTATGGCATGGGCACCAACATATCAAATGGTGACTCTGAGTGAACCCAGTCAAAAAGCCCAACAGTGTAATGTTCGTTGTCTGCGAGTAAAAGCGGTTTGCTCCCATTGATCTTGAGGATCTGGGCGGCTAATGTGAGCAGTTGGGGGGTAGCCTGGCTGACCGTTGTGGCAGATGAGGCAGAGGTAAAACACAGAGGTTGTTTTGTATCAGCATCCAAACAAAAAAATGTTTGTGCCATTTTTTCTGGTTTTGACGCTCTATCCTTTTGACGTCGAGACATCTGCCTCTTTGTGTACGATTTAATGCGATGGGGATCAATAGCAATGATTTTCCCGCTAAAATGTCCAAATGTCTGCCGCACCTTACCCAGGGCGACTTGCAACCTTTGTGCATCAGCCACGAGGTGGCTGTCTAACAAATTGTGTATAGCCGGATCAGTGGCAATAAAGGGCAAACCGTTGGCCAATTCAAAACCTTTTTGGCTCAGCGTTCGTTTCATTCGAATGCCGTTGACACACAATGCACTTTCGTTGACCAGCTGCAAAGCCAGGCGGGGTTCGACCTTCTCATCAGGCAGACCGCTCCAGGATTGGAGCAACTCCCATGCTCCGAGTCTGAGATATTCGGGTATCAGCAGCCAAGTGCCAACCATGGTGCCCGAGATCTTGTTGGCTAATAGCTGCCGTACACCCCGTTCGATGCTTTGAGGATCGGTTAACTCCATACGCACTTTTTCTTTTGTTCGATGGGTTTCAATCTTCATTGGTGCTGTTAGGGGTCGATATAAATGAAGTTTTTTTTTGAAGGCCATATTCAGAAATGACCCTCTCAACACTGCGTATAGCAATTGGAAATCCACTCTGGTTCAGTTTTTGGGCAATGACCTCCGGGGACATCTTAGAGTCAAGGAATCGATACCGTATGACCTGGCGCACCACCTCATCTGTCCTGCGATAGTTCCCTTTGGGTCCGGGTTTTATACTTTTGAGTCCCTCAGCACCTTTGTCCATAAACTGACGCAGGACTTGGTAGTATCGTTGTCGAGTGTATCCAAATTTCTCTGAAGCTTTGCCAGGGCCAAAGCCTTCACATTGGCCTTCAAACAACATAGCAAGCTTCATGGTGATTTCATCATCTTCCCTGACGGGAATAGATCCTTTTGGACCTGACATAGATAATATGCCCTTGAGTATCTCGATCATGTTATGTCCTCCTGAAATAAAAGATAATTGTTCATATGTCCAATGAACATCAGGAGAAAAATAGCATGATGCCGCCCAAATGTCAAATTGTTTATGGCGGATAATAAAAATTCTTTTCCTTTTTGCGATGATGCGGATACTCTAATATATTTGCCAAATGACTCATTAGAACTTAGCCCGAAATAGCTTTTTGATAAAAACTGCCATAATCTATTTTACAAAAGAAAAATCAAATTGATTCATGATTGGGAATATGCCTATATCCTGATGCAAATGTTTGACACTTAAAGTCTAAAATGCAAAATTATTTGGCCTGTTAAAATCTCTGCGAAGGCGGGAATCCAGGAGCTATTACCCGGGCTTATTGAGAAGTTACAATATTTGTAACAAGTATTAAGACTGCGGAAAAGAAGGAAAAATGATTCGACGTTG
>QIGB01000072.1 GCA_003228815.1 Chlamydiota bacterium
TCGATACGATGGAGAAGGTCATTAAAAGTTGTGCCCATCGATTTAGATTGAAAAACATATTTATGGTCTTCGACAGGGGGTTGGTCTCAGAAAAAAACCTTAATCTTATCGAAGACAAGGAATTAAAGTTCATCACTGCCCTAGATCGTGATCAAATCCAAAACGTTCCCCATATTGATCTTGGGGTTTTCAAGGATCTGGACCCTGATACCGTCCTTGAATCAATCCCTCAGTGGCAAGGATTTAGCAAGTTTGATTCCTCTCTTTATTACCAAGAACTTCCAGCACAAGGAAAAAGGCGTTACGTCCTGGGCATCAATCCAGAAAGATTCATCCAGGATCGGAGGACCCGCAAGGAGAAGATGAAGTGCTTCCGTCGCTTCCTTGCCCAAACAAACAAGGCCTTGAAAAAAGCCAAAAAAGACCGCAAAGTTGATGCTACAAAAAATAATGTCCTGAAAGAGCTGACGCGTTTAAAAATCAGAAAATATTATAAAGATCCACAGCTTGAAGAAATCCACGTTCCTGTCACCTTAAAGAGCGGTAAACAAAAAAAGGTTATAAGTTTTCGTGTAATGGTAAAAGAGAACAAAGAAAAAATAGAGAAAGAAAAACTCACCGATGGCCTTTGTGTATTTGTTACCAATCATGTTGAGAAGAAGCATAGCCAGTACACCACACCGGCAAGCCGTATAATCAAAGCCTATCGGGAAAAGACCCAAATAGAAGATGCGTTTAAGAATATAAAGTCCTTCGTCAAGATTAGACCCTTTTTTGTCAATAAGGATGAGCACGTAAGAGCAGTATATACAATCTGTGTTCTTTCCTACTTCATTAACCGATATCTTTCAGAGAAAAGAAAAAAATCCGAAGGTAAAGACTACCTGAACTCTAAACAACTTTACGCTCCCTTTAAAAGCTGTAAGTTGGTAACTTTTTTAGAAACATTAGCAGGCAATATTAAGAAGGACATCATACCTATCTCTGAAAAACAAAGAGCTATCCTTCGTGGTATTATTTCCGAGAACGCCATCAAATTCAAACCGATCTATTCGGTCACAAAACAATGTAGCCCATAAAATGCAAGTAACTTCTCAATAAGTTCGGGTAAGAGGTAAAAAAGTGCTGGACATTGGTCACCACCTGTGCTATGTGCACAATGGATGACACTACCAATTGATTATTCCAAGATTCCTGAAAGCGAAAAAACCGCACTTGTTTCAGCCCTGCTGGAAATCGTTGAGCAACAATCTGTCACGCTCCAACAACAAGCAGAGCTAATCCAGCACCTAAAAGATGAAATCGCTCGTCTGAAAAACCAAAAGCCCAAACCCAAAATCAGATCCAGCAGATTAGAAAAGGCCCGTAAGAAAAAGAACAAAGCCTTTTCGGGCAAACGTTCTGGTTCTAAAAAGAGGAAAAAAACAGCTAATCTGATTATTCACAAAGAAATCGCTGTTCCACCTGAATCGATTCCATCGGGTTCAACCTTCAAGGGGTCGCAGCCATTCACTGTACAGGGCATAAGAATTGTTCCTTATAATGTTCGCTACCTTCTGCAACGTTGGAAGACTCCAGATGGTAAATACATCGTTGGCAAATTGCCTTCACATGTCCGAGGTCATTATGACTTCCAACTTAAGAGCTATATTTTGTATCAATACTTTCATTGCCATGTCACTCAACCACTTCTCCTGGAACAACTGTGGGAATGGGAGGTGGATATCTCTGCGGGGCACCTGAATCGAATTCTGACCGAAGACAAAGACATCTTTCACAATGAAAAGGATGATATTTTGTCAACGGGGCTGAAAGTCTCCGACTATGTTAACGTGGACGATACTGGAGCCCGCCATAATGGAAAAAACGGCTACTGCACCCATATTGGCAATGAATTATTCGCTTGGTTCCAGAGTACGAATAGCAAAAGCCGAATCAATTTTCTTGAACTCCTTCGCGCAGGGCAGACAGACTACGTGATCAATGAAGAGGCCCTGGAATATATGGATAACCAGCGTCTTGCCAAATCCATACTTCATTTGCTCAAGAATCATTGTAAAAAGCAATTTACAGATCTCACTGAATGGAAGGCCCATTTAGAAGAGCTGCAGATCATCAATCATCGACATATCAAAATAACCACAGAGGGAGCTCTCATCGGTAGTGTGCTTCATCACGGCCTACCCAAAAGCCTGGTCATTGTCAGTGATGATGCAGGGCAGTTCAATATCCTCAATCATGCCCTTTGTTGGATTCATGCAGAGCGCACTCTCAATAAGTTGATCGCGCCAAATGAGGAAAAACGCAAAATCCTCGAAGATGTCCGAAAACAGATTTGGGACTTCTACAATGATCTCAAGGATTATAAGATGTCTCCGAACGAAACGAAAAAAATTCAATTGGAAGATACGTTTGACGACATCTTTACACAGAAAACAGATTACCAAATGGTGAACTTGGCCTTGCGTCGCCTATATGAAAATAAGGCTGAGCTGCTCCTGGTCTTAGAGAGACCGGAAATCCCTTTGCATAACAATTTGAGTGAAAACGATATCCGTG
>QIGB01000084.1 GCA_003228815.1 Chlamydiota bacterium
ATCCACATAGACCTGTAGGATTTTGGGATTGCCATTGTCGTAATACTTGTTGAACTTTCCGTGACGCAAATCTGCTTTATACTCTCCTTCAAAGATCAGAACTCCATCTCTGTTCCATTCTTGATAGAGGCCGTCTTTTTTCCCTTCTACATATGGGGTGATTGCAGCGAGATCCCCATTGTCAAAATAGGATTTCTCCTCGCCACTTTTATTCCCATTGTTGAAATTCACTTCTCGAAAGATTTTTCCATTTGGAAAGTACTGAATCGAAGGACCCTCTTGAATGTCATCTTTGAAATCGAGATGCATAAAAAGTTGCCCTTGAGGATTGTAAACACAGGCCGTTCCTTCTTTTCTCCCTTCTACATATTGTGTGACCGAGAGTTTGGATCCCCCCTCAGTATATTCAATACCCTCTCCATGGGGCTTATTGTTGACAAAAGGAACTTCTAATGCTTTGATTTTTCCAAAGAACTGATTTGGTGGGAAATAAATTTCATGAAGGCCTTCTCGACGGTTGTCTTTATAGTGAAAGACGATTTCTCTTCCATCTTTTGCCTTTTCGAAAAAGCGGCCATTGAGCTTTCCATCTGCATACCAAGCCTCTTCTAGGAGACTCCCCTCGTCATCCCAAAGGGCTTTCATCCCATCCAATTGCCCGTTTTTATACTGAACCACAGTTTGGGGATTTCCTGAAGGATAATAGGTTTTTTGCTCACCGTGAAGATCTCCGGATTGCGTATAGGAAAAATGTCGGGCAAGAATACTTTCTTTTTCCCCTTCTTTTGGAGGGTAATACTCGTTGTGTTCTCTCACTGGGGTTCCCTTTTCAAAAAATTTCACAAAGCGAATGGAACCATCTTCATGCCAACCTTTCAATTCTCCATCGAGAACATCTTCTTTGTAAAAGGCAGCTACTTTTGCAGAGCCATCCTCATAGTACTCGCTACTTTCCCCTCCTTTTTGCCGTCTTTGAAATAAGCCATCTCACGAACCTTTCCATTGTCATAGCGAGAAAAGACTTTCCCATGAGGCTGATCGTCTTTGTACGTAGCCTCCATGACGATCATACCTTTTTCATTCCACTGACGATGCAATCCTGCCTTTTTTCCCTTGTCAAAAGAACCTTGGAATTTGAGCTGGCCACTCGCAAACCACTCCTTTTGTTCTTTGTCATGCAAATCTTTGGCAAAATACTCTTCAAATTGCCGGGTCCCATCCTCAAAAAAGCGCAAAGAAGCTCCATCTTTTTCGCCACCTTGATAGTGCACACGGACAGCAAGCTGGCCATTTTCATACCACTCTTCATAGATCCCGTCGCGCTTTTGCTCCTTGAAAAAGGCATGCATTTTCACTTTTCCATTTGGCCAATATTCAAACTGCTCTCCATCAAATTGTCCCTTAACATAGTGGTATTTCGCCATCGGCTGTCCATTGTCATGCCAAAAATTGCAAGGCCCATCCCGCACATCTAAAGTGAGTGTATACTCTGCAATCTTTTGCCCATTTTCATGAAACTGGGCGATAGGCTCGAGAAGAGCTCCCTCTTTGTCAAATTTGGCTAAATAGACAATTTGTCCATTCGGTGCTTTTCGATAGTGTTCTCCTTTTGGGATGCCCGCTACATATTCTCCCTTCCCACAGATTTTTCCATCTTCTCCGAAGAATTGCTCCATACCATGCTTCTTCCCATCGCGGTAGCGCACCTTATAACTCTCTTTCCCATTGGCATGGTATTTCATATGAGAACCAATAGGCTGACCTGCCTGAAAATCTTGTACTTCGATCATGTTGCGGTTTTCATCATAGAGCACTACAGCTGGATTGCGCCCATCGGAGCTTTGTACTCCATTGATAAAGCGACGACTGGCTTTTAAGGTCCCGTTTTCATGCCATTCCAGGGCAGTGCCATGAGGCACCCCATTATCATACGGAATCAGCGCAGCCCTTTCCTCATTGGGATAATAGCGAACCATATCCCCAACGATTTTCCCTTTTTCGTAAGAAACCTCTTCTGCCTTTTTTCCTTCTTGGTAATAGGAAATCGCTTTTCCTTGGCGCACTCCATGATCAAAGGATGCGGTCCCATGCAACTTGCCACTGGGATAAAAAACCTGCACCTCGCCGTGGATCACCCCTTCTTTGTAAAAAGCGACCTTCTCGATTTGGCCTCCTGCAAAAAATGAGACACTTGCCCCATGAGGGACCATCGTTGACTTCCACTCCTCATAGCCCGGCGATCCTTCTTCAACCGCCGTCAAATCCATCTCATTTTTCAGTTGCCCACTGGGATAATAGAGGAGTTGCTTGACTGGGGCTTCATTGTCCTGATCGATTTGCTCATAGAACAACACCCTTTTTGGGAGACCCTCATTGAAATGCTCGATAATTTTCGGACGCCAATGAGGTTCCTTTTGCCTCAGCGGCAAATTCTGTGAAAATAAAGCACTCGAAACGAGCAAAAAACCAAAGAAAAGATTTAATAGGCGCATAACCATCCTCTATGAATAACGATTCAGTCCTTGAGGATACTCAAAAGGTAAAAAAAAGGCGAGCAAAGGCCATACCATTCCAAGAACTCCTGATAAAAAAATCGCACAAGCTGTGCGACAATTGACAGTGCAGCAGAAAAGATTGAATCTGAAAAAAGGTTTTGGTAGGACGATGAGAATCAGAAAGTATTTTCTAGAATGTCAAAGAGGTGATCTCTTGTGACGAATTGAAATGTTGAGCGCTTGAAAATAAGTGGCTGCGAATTCGCAGCCACTTAAAAAAAGGTTACATGTAGTAGCCAGTCCAAGTTAGGATAAGACCCCAAACGAAGGGAATGATTCCCATTGTCTTCATCCAAGCGTTCTTGGTCATGAACCACTGCACAATGAGTTGAGGCATGTATAGTCCGAGAATCCCACGGATAAACATTGCCCAACCGAGAAGTGTTATGAAAAAGAAAACATTCCACTCCC
>QIGB01000085.1 GCA_003228815.1 Chlamydiota bacterium
GCATGAGGCTTAAGAAAGGCCACAGATCGTTGGCAGCCCTCGGGGCTGCTCATATCTCTGAAGCTCCTCGCTTTGCGAGGACGTTATGACTGCACGGTAAATCCATAATGGCAATCACAAAAGAGAGAAGCCCACTGGATCCCAAGACCAAAATCGAGCATAGCACGTGAAGCATGGAAGGATTCCTCTGCTTCGAGTATTTTGATTTTATCGAAAGGAATTTCTGCCACACGCATCTCTTCATCATGATCTAAAGAGAATTTTCCATAAACTATGGAAGAGGCGAAATTGCCATAGAGCCCCCATCCACATCCAAAGTTCCAAACGGTGTCAAAGCCTGCGCGAACTCCGACTCCTTTAAAATCATTATCAAGATCGACCTTGTCGTTAACACGGACCGATTCTGTGCCGAAACGTTGAAAATCCCACACTCCTCCCTTATGTTGGATTTCAAAATTTTGCTCGATAAAAGCGATGCGAAGACCTACAAAGGGGCGAAAAGAAAGATATTTGCTTGTCCAGTATTCACGCCCCAACTCAAAGTCAATAAGATTGAGTTGCAATTTCCAATGTGTTTCAATATCGGTTGCATAAGTGACAGATCCTTCAGGGGTCCCGATAGTAGGAGAATAAGCAGACCAAAGAGGAAGCAAAGTATGATTATCATCGATTTCCGCTTCAATGTGATCATTGGCTTTGCCGCGATACCAAGTCCAGACAACGCCAAAATCCCATCCATCACAAGTTGTATTATATCCCAAATCAAGTTTGAAACCAAAGTCCCATTTAAAGTCAGGAGTTTCGTACTTTGCATCAATGAGATTGTTTAGCTCTAATATTTTTATCAGATCCGAACCTGATTGAGGATTTGGATTCTTCACGCTATTGTCAATGGCATACTCCATCCCATCCTGATGAGCATTCCAGTAAAAACCAGCAGCGCTGATGACCCAGTCTCCATTACAAGTATAAGGGCGGACAGGAGCATTGACGCCATAGTTTTCTGGTCCGAGGCAATAGCAATGGTTGCAGTTCTCAGGATAACAAGTGGCGGGAGGCTCAGGGGAACAATTGTCGGCGCCTTTAGCGGCAAAAGCTATATTGGTTGCTCCAAGGATTGATAAAGCAAGTAAGGATTTCTGCATAGGATATCTCCATGTAAATATATTTCTAGTACTTGTCATAAAGGATCAATTTTTTCTTGGGAAGAAAAAAGGATCCGACCTTTGCCGGATCCCCTTGAGAATACCCTGTGTTATTATGGTTAGAAGGAGGGTGCCACGACGCTGAAAGAAGACATTTTCTCCAAAAGAATTGGGCAAAGAGCTGACAAAATCCGTGTCTCCAATGCGATTGATTCTCCACAATTGATTTTGATGGAAGAAGAGATGTTGTTCCCAGCCAAGTTGAACGGTAAATCCATATTGACAATCACAGAAGAGAGAACGCCACTGAATCCCAAGTGCAAAGTCGAGCATAGCACGAGAGGCGTGAAACGATTCTTCTGTTTCTAGGATTTTGATTTTATTATGTGGAAAAGATGCCTGACGCATTTCTTCGTCATGGTCTAGAGAAAATCTTCCATAGACTATTGAGGCAGCGAAATTGCCACAAAGTCCCCATCCACATCCAAAGTTCCAAACGGTGTCAAATCCTGCGCGGAGCCCAACACCTTTGAAGTCATTATCGAAGTCCACTTCATCATTGAAAGCAGGGATATTTTGAAATGGAGATTCAGACCAACTCCCACCCTTATGTTGGATTTCAAATTGTTGATCAATAAAAGCAATGCGAAGCCCTACGAAGGGGCGAAAAGAAAGATACTTGCTTGTCCAGAATTCCCGTCCTAACTCGATATCGATGAGATTGAGCTCTAGTTTCCAATGAGTTTCGATATCCGTTGCAAAAGTGATGAACGGAGCTGGGCCGGAATAAGCAGACCAAAGAGTAATAAAAGTGTGGTTATCATCGATTTCTGCTTCTATATGGTCGTTAGCCTTATCACGATACCAAGTCCAGACAACGCCAAAATCCCATCCATCACAAGTGGTGTTGTATCCAAGTCCTACTTTGAAACCAAAGTCCCATTTGAAATCAGGGGTTTCGTATTCCGCATCAATTAAATTGTTAAGTTCCAAAACCCTTTCTTCAAATCCTTGTTGAGGTATTCCCGGATTTTTCACACTATTATCAACGGCATATTCCATCCCATCTTGGTGGGCATTCCAGTAAAAGCCAGCAGCGCTAATGACCCAATCTCCATTACAAGTAACGGGGCGGACAGGAGCATTGACGCCATAGTTTTCGGGTCCGAGACAATAGCAATGATTGCAGTTCTCGGGATAGCAAGTGGCAGGAGGCTCAGGCTCGCAATTGTCCAGGCCTCTAGCAGCAAAAGCTACGTTGGTTGCACCAAGGATTGATAAAGCAAGTAAGGATTTCTGCATTGGGGTCTCCAAGTAAATGTATCTCCAGTACTTATCATAAAGGATCAATTTTTTCTTGGGAAGAAAAAAGGATCCGACCTTTGCCGGATCCCCTTGAGAATACCCTGTGTTATTATGGTTAGAAG